>DRKH01000119.1 GCA_011051825.1 Desulfobulbus sp. | reverse complement strand
ATTGGGAAACGATGAGAATCGAAAACTGTTTATCATACACTGGAAAAGATGAGGGGGCGGGAAGCAAGAAAATGAGAACAGGCCAATGGCAATCTAAAAGATGGAAAAGAAGCTACAAGTTGAGCTAAAGTTCCACAGCGACCACTGAGATTTATACCAGGGTAATAGGTGGGGAGAAGCAAAAAATGGTTCTCCAGGTATGGAAATAATTAAAGTTCAAAAAAAAGAACTGGGAAAAAGGAAGAGATACCCCCCCCCTCTCTCTCTCTCCCTCTGCAGGTACATTCAACGTTGACTTTATACCTCCAGCAGTATATTATATACCGTATGCTTAAAAAAAGGAAACCACTTGAACAGTAAAGAAATTATTAAAATGATCGAGGCTGATGGTTGGCAACTGGTCAGAGCCAAAGCTAGCCATCACCACTTCAAACACCCAACCAAAAAGGGATTAGTGACGATTCCTCACCCAAAAAGAACGTTGCCAAAAGGCACGGTGTCAAACATTATGAAACAAGCTGGATTAAAATAAAGAGGTGAATCCATGAAATATCCCGTTGCAATACAAAAAGACAAAGACTCCTGTTACGGCGTAACAGTACCGGATATTCCAGGCTGTTTTTCCGCTGGTGAATCTTTAGATGAGGCCATGAATAATGTTCAAGAGGCTATTTCTTCACACCTTGAGATTTTAGCTGAAGATCAAGAGTTAGCCCCTAAACCCTCTCTTGTCGATAGTCATATTGATAACAAGGATTATGCAGGGGCAACCTGGGCTTATGTCGATATTGATGTCTCACCGTTTTTAGGAAAAACCGAAAAAGCCACTGTTACGTTACCAAAGCTGATAATTAGACAGATTGACGCTCTTGTGGCCGCAGGTAAAGCAAAAAACAGGTCCGCCTTTCTTGCAGATTCTGCCCTTAAATCATTACGGCAATGAACCAAAATAACGGAGTGGGAAGATGGCAATAGAATAACAAGAACATTTTCCTTTAAAGGAAATATGGTTTGACGTTGATTTTGACGATAACCTGATTGACAACATTGCATTCATATTGGCATCGCTACCATAAAGTGAGTCTGCAAATAACTTTTCAGGAGGTATGTTGACTTTCTGAAACCCGAGATTCACAGTAGACGTGTCAACCCTTTTAGTTTGCATAAAAAAAGCACATTCGCTGTGGCAACCTCAATACAATCAACCTTAATAAGTTTTATAATTGTCTTGCGCTCTGTTTCCATATTCCTTAATGTATTACAAATGTAATTCAAAACGATAGGGAGATTGTAAATGAAGTCCGCAACTATACCAGCACTGAGAGTTGAACCAAAATTACGGCAGGCAGTAGAACGATCACTGAATAGCGATGAAACGTTGTCAAGTTTTACAGAACAGGCCCTACGTGAACAAATCAAGCGTAGAAAAATTCAGGATGAGTTCATTGCCCGTGGTCTGGAATCTCGGGATAAAGCAAGGCAAAGTGGAGAATACTACAGTGCCGAGAATGTGCTAGCTGGCCTCGACGCCATGCTGGCCAAGGCAGAAAAGAGTTGAGTTTCCAAGTTCGCTATACAAGAGAGTCCAAAGAAGATATCAAACGTCTTTACACTTTTCTTCTTAAAGGGGATATTCAGTCGGCACGTCGCGCGAAAATTGCCATAGGTAAGGCAATGAAGTTCCTTGAAGACTTTGCATTTGCCTGCCGAAAGAGCTCCTCTGACAATCCCTTTCTCCGGGAAATGCTCATTCCTTTTGGCAACAGCGGGTATGTTGCACTCTTTGAAATCGAGGACAAAAAAACTGTCACCATATTAGCCATACGGCATCAGCGAGAAGAGGATTACCATTAATCATCTCACCCTGAGGCCACAGCCGTCAAGATAACGCAAAAAGTCAACAATATCGTGGGGTAGCGGTATTGCAGGCGCTCACCCCCGGAGTCTACGCTTACCTGCGGGCGATTGGTGGCAAAAAGATAAACCAGTTTTGTGAAAGGGCGGCACCGCCCAGCAGCAGAAAGTGGGTTATAATAATAGCTGCTTCGCCGGAAGGACGTTGCTACATATAGAGTGCATTGGGTTCGGCAGCTTTTTTGGGTGGGCAATGCCCACCCTTTTTGCTTCTGTCAATGACATTTATTCTTAGCTTGACGGCTATAACCCTGAGGCGAGTTACAATTAAGAGGTTGCGAAAACAATTAGTTATCAACCCCGTGATCAGTTACAAAAACAGAGGGCTATGCTTTGGTATGGTAATCGTAATGGACACAGAACGGAAAACTTTTGCTCCAGTGCATGTTTTGCCGGAGCGCATTGTACCGCTCCCAGTTGTTACACTGTTTGCGAAAAAGAAAAAACCGTAAACAGGTCGGTAAACCGGAGAATTGCACTTGGCTTGCCGTCAGAGTTGAAAAACAAACAGCAACCCCTTGCTATTAAAGACAATCTAATTTGTACCTGACCCTTTTTACTCTTGCCTTTTATTATTGTGTGGGGGGGGGGAGCGTGAATTCGATTGCTCGATATTCTATTTAGTAAATACAGTTCTTTCTAATCCTTGACGCAACGTACACTGAGGCCTGATTTACGATCAACTCCTCCCATCGTAGCGTTAGAATTATAGAAGAAGAGTCCCGTCCCCCCATCGCTACTCCAGTAATTCCCGCCCTTTCCAATATCCCCAATTGAGCCAGCAACACCTTCACGACGACCTGCAAGAACAAGTTTCAAGGGAGAAGCAAACGCACCTGTTGCATTTTGACTAACCCATGATTGCATTTCGTTTTGCCATTCAATGTTGGTAGGCAATCTAAAACCTGGTGGGCAAGGATTATTCACTCCAGTATTTTGCCACAAGTTATCATTCGAAGGATTTCTCCAATCATTTTCCGTTTCGGGAGGAAGTATAAAGTTACCATGTCCTGGAACATCGCTACTACTTTGTGTTTGAAGCGTTATGCTGTTTCGTTTCTCATGTCCGTCATGAAACCTTCCCCACTGATACAAATCTCCGTAAGCTTGCTCGTCATTGGAACTTTCCGCAACCCGGGAAGCACCAAGATTGCGATCCATCCATTCATGTCCGGAGGAGTACACCGTGGGAACAGATAAAAAAATCCATGCCGTACCGTCACATCCCTCAAAAGCAGAGCCGGACCAACGGGTAAGCCCGGCATTTGACGCATTACACGGTGTAGTGGCATTTGCGGTTTTCATTGTGCTGTTGAGGGGAACAACAACCACCTTATCGGCAGCAGATACTGGGGATTGAATCATTAAAAACATTGCTCCAGCTCCGGCCAGTAACCATGGTACTCTATATCTCTTTTTCATAATACCTCCCAGTTACTAGAATAAATAGGGTCAATAAATAGGGTCAGAGTAAAATTAAGTGTAAAGAGAAATAGTGATCTACATATATCCATGTTTTTAATTTTACTCTGACCCCATTTATTTTCTCTCCATTTATTCTCAAGGTAGATTCCCATAAATGGCCCTTTTTTTTCACAATTTAAGCAACAGATCTATTCAACTTCATTCTTGGGATATAATAATGCATTTCCCAAGCGTAGGACACAAAATTTCTCTGGCCTTTTCATTAAGAAAAATGATTACATGCTCATCATCTACGGAATCTCTTAGTCTTACAGTTTTATTTTTGCTCATTTGCTCCATATCCCTGATAGTATTTTCAAAGAAATGACATTCATGACCGCAATCGCATTTATACGATGAGGGAAAAATTTCTTCTGCCATGTTTATTCTCCTCGGGCAGGAAACATTCAAAAATACTGTATTGTACCCCCGTTCCAAAACCGGTCAACGTGCAGGAAGTCAGAACTGCGCATATCTCCTGCGATATCCATGAGTTATGCTGAACCATCCGGCTTCTGTCCTCTGTCCTCTGTCCTCCGGTATGCCCCGTTCCAAAACCGGTCAACTCCACAACATGGTTCAAGCCGGCCAATGCGAATACAGGGGCTTCGTTTTAACCCCGTTCCAAAACCGGTCAACGTGCAGGAAGTCAGAACTGCGCATATCTCCTGCGATATCCATGAGTTATGCTGAACTATCCGGCTTCTGTCCTCTGTCCTCTGTCCTCTGTCCTCCGGTATGCCCCGTTCCAAAACCGGTCATCTCCGCAACTGCAAAAAAAGTTGTTGACATCGAGATAATTGAGAAGGAGTTTTAACCCCGTTCCAAAACCGGTCAACTCCACAACGGAAAAACTCTGCCGCAAACCAAGCTCATCCAAACGTTTTAACCCCGTTCCAAAACCGGTCAACTCCACAACAGTACCCTTTTTTTCCGTTGTCGGATCAACCGGTTAGCCGGTCATTTGCGGCCCATGCCTGTTCGGCACCCCTGCCGCTGTTCTCCATACCCCTGAAAACGCTAATTTCCTCAATGATTTCAACGTGCGGCCCGTCTCGCTCCGTAGTTGTTGCATAACTGTCTAAATAATCGTTGTTTTTCTCTGTTTTCCTCCTCTTGGGGCCTTCCCGCACAGGGCGGGCCGTTGTTGTTGATATGATTATTGTTTTTATTTTACACCTGCACACCCAACCTTTTGCAGACAGGTGATGAAAGGCGCGTCCTTATGTTACAGCATGGTAAACACCGTGGAATAAATGGGGGCAGAGTAAAATTAAGTACTCTGACCCCACTTATTCCGTACTGAAGGCCTGTCCTCTCTGAAAAAGCATCGGCAAAGACAGCTTTTGCAGAGACAGGTTATACGTTCCGACACTCCTGCCTGATCCGGCAACCCCATCCCAAAAAGATATTTTCTATATAGACTAGCCGGGCTTGTCCAACAGCAGTGAAACGGCGAATGGTTCAGATTGTGGTTCGTGCCTCACACAATCTATCCTTATTCGTTATTCTGCGCCCTCCGGCTTCTGTCCTCTGTCCTCCGGTATGCCCCGTTCCAAAACCGGTCAACGTGCAGGACATCAGAACGGCGCATATGTCCTGCGATATCCAGTGGTTATGCTGAATCATCTGGCTTCTGTCCTCTGCCCTCTGTCCTCTGGTATGCCCCGTTCCAAAACCGGTCAACTCCACAACATTCAAGGACGCGGGTATCATCACGACCACGTCGGTTTTAACCCCGTTCCAAAACCGGTCAACTCCACAACCATGAATATTTGCGACGGGTGCGGCCAACAGATTTTTTTGTTTTAACCCCGTTCCAAAACCGGTCAACTCCACAACGTGAAAAAATGCAGCGGAGGCGACAACGAAATAAGTTTTAACCCCGTTCCAAAACCGGTCAACTCCACAACAGTACCCTTTTTTTCCGTTGTCGGATCAACCGGTTAGCCGGTCATTTGCGGCCCGTGCCTGTTCGGCACCCCTGCCGCTGTTCTCCATACCCCTGAAAACACCAATTTCCTTAATGATTTCAACGTGCGGCCCGTCTCACTCCGTAGTTGTTGCATAACTGTCTAAATGGTCGTTGTTTTTCTCTGTTTTCCTCCTTTTCGGGCCTGTCTGAACAGGACGGGCCGTTGTTGTTGATATGATTGATGTTTTTATTTTACACCTGCACGCCCAACTTTTTGCAGACAGGTGATGAAAGGCGCGTCCTTATGTTACAGCATGGTAAACTCCGGGTCAAAGGTTACCAGACCTGGTCCATCAATGGTGATACCTTCAACGTCTTTTGGGCAGAGAAAATAATAGCGCACCTGATCCTGTTCTCCATCAATCCATTTTGCCAGCCGTTGCTGCAGTTCCTCAAGCTGTTTATCGTTGAGATGGCATTCAAAGACGCTCTTCTGTACCCGGGCTCCGAAGTTGCCCAGCTCCCTCGCTACCCGGTAGAGGCGTTTGTTGTCACAGACATCAAAACAGATAACCACCATCCTTGTCATAACAGGAAATACTCCGGGTTCTGTGTTTCCTCGCCCTGACCCTGGCGGATAATTTTGTCTCTGCACCATGCACAGAGCGGGTACCAGCGGATGGAGTCGCCTTTTTCTATCAAAGCGGTCAACTCTGCCTGCAGATCGAGTTTTTTCCGGCCGGGCAGGAAACATTCAAAAATACTGTACTGCACCTTCGTTCCATGGTTGGTCAGGGCCTTGCGTACCTCCCTGCGAACCCGGTCGTTACTGATGTCGTAGGCAACCATCCATAACCGGCTCATCGCAGCACCATTGCCCTGTATTGCGGTTCACGCCCCTGGATCACCGAGGCCAGGTGATGAATTTGATGTTCCAGGCAACGCCGGTAATCAAGCTGTACACCACTGAAGGGATGTTTGATGGGCGCATTCATCTTTTTTTCCAGCTCACGGATAAAGAGCCTGCGTGCGCGGCTGGACAGCAGGCATCCTTTTCCGGCTGCATCGGGAAAGGTGAACAGGGCCGGGGTCAGCCGTCTGTTGAATACCAGGTTGAGGACAACGGTATCGACAATGATGGCCCGGAATTCTTCTATCATATCGGAAACCAGGGCCGGATGACCGGCGCGTATCGGATGCAGAAATCCCACCTGCGGATTCAGGCCGCGGGTGCGGAGAAAAGAGTAGATGTTGTAGTAGAGCAGGGTATAGCCGTAGGACAGCATGGCATTGACCGGGTCTTTGGGCGGCTGACGGGTGCGGCCGTTAAAATGCCAGTCCGGGTCAAGGGCGGCGGACAGGGCTGCAAAATACAAACGGGCGGCGGTGCCCTCATGACCGCGCAGACCGTCGAGCTCTGTCACGCTGCCGAGCTTAGCCAGAATTACCTGCAACCGATCGGCTGTTGCACTGAAACCCGGCAGGCTGCGTTTTCGAGCGTAACGCAGAAGGATGACCCGGCAGTTGGCTATCTTGCCGCGGATAAGCTCACGGGCCAGATCAACACAGAAACCGGGATCATCGGCCCGCTTGAACTGGTCACGGTGCAGGAGCACCGGATCGGTGGAAAAACCGTCGATTACCCCGTAGAACCGGCCGTGCCCGGAAAGCAGGTAGATGGGAATTTTGGCCTGCAGGCAGAAATTCATGGTCTGGGTGGTGATCTGGGCATTGCCGAAAATCATGATCTGATCCACCTTGATCGCCGGTATCCGCTGGATGATCTTGCCTCTTTTTTTGAGGACAAAACGCTCCGACTCCTTGGCCAGCACATAACCGTGTTCAAGGACATACAGGGTTCGCAGCCGGGGATCAAGTTCTGCTGGAGCCTGATCGATCTTTTCTTCAACCGGCGGCTCAAGGGGCAGGACCTGCTCGACACGGTCCGGGAAATCATCCGGCTCAATGCCCGCCTCGGCAAAGGCCAGGGCCAGTTCCGATTTTGGGCCTGACGCCTCTGCCTGTTCTGCCGACTCTTCGGGCAGCGATGTAGGCTGAGCAGGGATTTGGGCCAGGGCCTGCAGGTCAAAGGTCGTCGGGATTGCCGCCGGATATTTTGCCTTGATGGCCAGAGAGCGGACAAACTCCACCCCGAGAAAACGAAAGCCCTGGTTAAAGTCAATGACCCGGGTCTTGGCTGGATTCAGTTGCAGGCGCAACGACTTGAGAACGTCGGCGGTAAATTCCAGGGCCTTGTCCGCCCCCCTTTTCTTGCGGCAGAGGATAAGAAAATCGTCGGCAAACCGGACAAGTCGCAGGTTCTTATCCAGCATGGCCTCATCCAACTGGTCAAGATAGAGGTTGGCCAACAGCGGCGAAAGTGGTGAGCCCTGGGGAAGACCCTTATGCAGTCTGAAGCGGCGCTTTTCCTCCACCACATCGGCATCCAACCACATCCTGATCAGCCGTAAAACAGCGGGATCCTGCACCAGCATTTTCACCTCGGCAAGGAGACGGCTGTGCTCAATTTCATCGAAAAAAGAGTGTATATCGGCATCAACAACCCAGACAAAACCCTGGTCCCGCAGCCGTTCAACCCGGCGGACGGCCATGTCCACAGAACGGCCGGGTCGGTAGGCATAACTGCATTCTTCAAACCCGGCCTCAAATAACGGGGTCAGAATGAGCGCTACAGCGGTCTGCAGCACCCGGTCGCGGACCGTGGGGATGGAAAGGCTGCGCAGGCCGTGGCCGCTTTTTTTGGCAACATGGATGCGCCAGAGTGGCCGTGGCCGGTAGGTTTCATAGATAACCTCGTCGCGAAGCAGGGCAAGACCGGCCATCAGGTGCGATTCAAAATCAGCGATGGTTTCACGGTCGATACCGGCGCAGCCCTTGTTGGCCCGGACCTTGTACCAGGCCTGCAGCAGGTTGCGGTCGGTGAGAACCTGTTCAATGGTGATCGTCTGCTCAACCATGGCCTCCCCCACGATTCAATGCGTATTCGCCGGACTCCGGAACAGCGCATAACTCCTGTGATATCCCGGGGGTTATGCTGCCCCCATCCGGCTTCTGTCCTCTGTCCTCTGATATGCCCCGTTCCAAAACCGGTCAACGTGCAGGAAATCAGAGTAGCACATATTTTCTGTTATATCATATGGTTATGCTGATGCCTCCGGCTTCTGTCCTCTGTCCTCTGTCCTCTGTCCTCTGTCCTCTGGTATGCCCCGTTCCAAAACCGGTCAACGTGCAGGACATCAGAACGGCGCATATGTCCTGCGATATCCAGTGGTTATGCTGAACCTTCTGGCTTCTGTCCTCTGCCCTCTGTCCTCTGGTATGCCCCGTTCCAAAACCGGTCATCTCCGCAACCGAGTTTACCAATCGGCCGGTGTATTACCCCAATCTGAAGTTTTAACCCCGTTCCAAAACCGGTCATCTCCGCAACCGGATGGTTGGGCAAATGGATATACCTTTGCATATGAGGGTTTTAACCCCGTTCCAAAACCGGTCATCTCCGCAACACAAAGGGCGTCGTGCCTGATTCTGTGTATAAAGTTTTGTTTTAACCCCGTTCCAAAACCGGTCATCTCCGCAACAGTACCCTTTTTTTCCGCTGTCGGATCAACCGGTTAGCCGGTCATTTGCGGCCCGTGCCCGTTCGGCACCCCTGCCGCGGTCCCCCATACCCCTGAAAACATCAATTTCCTCAATGATTTCAACGTGCGGCCCGTCTCGTTCCCTAGTCGTTGTATAACTATTTAAATAATCGTTATTTTTTGCTGTTTTCCTCCTTTTTGGCCCTGCCCGAACAGGACGGGCCGTTGTTGTTGATATCCTTCATGTTTTTATTATTTGGTTTTTTGAGCCTTGTCCATGCACGAGCTCAAGCATCGGCTAAAAAACGCTTGATTCTCTCCCGTTTTTCCGCAAGCGAATGGCCGTCCCATTCATCCTCGTATTCCGGCCATGCACCAACAACTTCCTCTATCGGTAGATGATACCCTACCTGGCCGGTGGGCAGATCGATCATCAACACCGGCCAGTCCGGTTCCGCCGGGTCTTTTTTTAAACCGACCCGGTATCCAAGCTGCAGGGCCAGCCGCGCCATTGCCATCACCGCCTGGTTGCGGTCAAAATAGGCATCGTT
>DRKH01000118.1 GCA_011051825.1 Desulfobulbus sp. | reverse complement strand
CCATATCTGTGCAGTCAGGCCTGTGAACTATAGTGATTCCTATGTGAATCAGGCCTGACCGTGCAGAGAGGTAGATAAGCGCAGACTTCGAGCGTAGACTCCGTGGGGTGCTCCTGAACAGTTACCAAAAAATATTATAAAATACTTGAAGGTGCAAGAGTTGTCCATGGAAAAGAATGGTCACCTCAACCCGATCCATCGTCTTCCCCCTGCAGAGGCCGAACCCTTCGCCGGCATACAAAAAAACGCAGATGTCAGGAGCACCCATTTCCGCCTGTAGCCGGACAACCAGGCTACAGGCAGTGGCTCTGCCGGGCGACTTAACCGTAGAAAGAGGTATGCGAAGGCACCGCGTGTGCACTCCTGAACAGTTACAACCTGCAGCATATTTCGGCCTTGACAGCAGCAGGCAAAGGAAATATCGTGTGCATATGCCCAAATAAAAACATTGTATCCCCTGCGTTTGTGCCATCAAATTTTTCCTGATTACGTACAAAGCTCAGCTTTTCACAACTCAGGGATAACATCGCTTGTTCTTCCGGATTGCAGGGCCCTGTAAATTCATCATTAATTTACTGGGTTCGTAATGGCCTCCGGTATTCAGCGATGGTATCCCTTGCATTCGGCTGAGGATTGTGGGTAATAAAAAAATTTTTTGTGCCATAAAAAACCAAAAATATTCTGAGGCAGAATGCCTCAGATACACTTTCCATTCAACAAGGAGAACTTAGAACATGAATACTTCACTGGTGTTTGCCGTCCCATCAAACAATCCCGGCGGCCTGGAAGCCAAACGCTCCGATCACTTCGGTCATTGCGATGTCTTTACCATCATCAAAGTTCAGGATGGTGAAATTGCCGATGTCGGCACCGTAGCCAATCAGGAACACGGAGCCGGTGGCTGCATGGTTCCCGTGCAGTTTTTGAAAAATCAGGATGTTAAGGCAATAGTTGTCGGCGGGATCGGAGCCCGTCCCCTGCAGGGATTTGTGGAGGTCGGCATCGATGTATTCTATGCGGATCAAAACACTGCAGCAACGGTCGAATCGGTTGTCGACGGGATGTTAAAGAATCAATTTCCGATCATCCGGGCAGACCAGGCCTGCACGGGACATGCGAACTGTCACTAAGAGCTTGCAGATCTTTCATGTTGCATTGTATATTTATCTGTATATTGTACATTACAACTGACAGTCCTTAAAAATCAGTTTTTCGCCGGGTGGCACTGTCAAGGTATTACAAGGCCCGACGTATGCGATCTTGAACCATACCACAACATGGCAGTGCCGACCGGAGTTCCCATAGGAGTCGTTTATTTTCAAATATTCTATTGGAGTACCGGGCGAAAAGATTTTTTTCACGGCCGCAAATACTACATGAAGACAGAGTGCTATGTCTCCTCGACCTAAAAAAATCAGACGCTGTGAAGGCAAGTTCTGCGGCAGGGCCTTTAAACCCACGGGAACCCCACTGATCAACCTGAAACAGATAACCCTGTACAGGGACGAACTGGAGGCGCTTAAACTCTGCGACTACGAGGGATTATTCCAGGAGCAGGCCGGTGAAAAAATGGGTGTTTCCCGGGGGACGGTGCAGCGGATATTAACCTCTGCCCGCCGAAAAACCGCCGAAGCCATGGCAACGGGGGCAGCACTCATCTTTGCCGAAGAAGACGCATAGCCTGTTGCCGCATCGTGTCTGTCCCGATCGACAGGCTTCCGATTCCGCACTTTTTGAAGATGTTTTCAAAACGAGATATCGACAAAGAAAACGGAACCTGCTCCTTCCTGACAACCGTATTCCGCATTAGACGATCATATAATTGTTTTCCGTCTCGGATTGAAAATTTATTTATATGGACAACCATGAAGTCTGTTGACAGCTAAGGCATATGCGTTTATTTAATGCATATGCACGAATATGGCGGGTAATCAAGCCCCTTTTTGCAATTATTTTATCGGAGGAAAGGATATGTTCCAAGTAGAGGTTGATAAAGACAAATGTACCGGTTGTGAGGAATGTGTAAACAACTGCCCTGCTTCAGTGCTTGAGCTCGTTGATGAAAAATCCGAACCGGTTGAAATGGACGAATGCCTGGGCTGTGAAACCTGTGTTGAGGTCTGCCCGGAAGGCGCAATTTCCGTCACCGAGGTTTAATCCGGCGCCGGATTGTTCAGGGGATTCCCGCATTGCCGGTGAATCCCCTGTCCATTTTCCCCTCACGGACCAGGATATCCCCTGCAAAACCTGACCGAATTCCCGGGTCACAGCCACCACAGACAGCATAGCTCTCAAATCACCTGAGACTTGGCAGCCAACAGCTCTCATTGCTGCCGACGCCCCCCCTCTGCCTGCCCCTGATACTTGTCAGCGGCAGTCCATTTTTTCCCACGACAAAGATTCAGATGAACTCACCGAAGTTCAACGGCATTTTCTTTGTAAAATCACCTTGACTTCCTTATTGGTTGTGCCACAATACCAGTATCTACTACGGCTGCAAAATCAAATGCAGTTCTGTTGTTTCAACACCTTGCTGCCGAAAGGACAACCTTAACTGTTTGGGTATACCAATGAGTATTAATTTTAAACTTAAGATGATCATGTTTTCTTTTGCCGGTATCATTGTCCTGATGTTCCTGGCAACCCTGTATGTAACCCAGAAACAAAAAAATGACGGTCTGTTGATCAACCTTGCCGGGCGCCAGAGAATGCTCAGTCAGAAGATGTCCAAGGAACTGCATCATTTCATGTGGCTATCGCAGACAACGGGCAAACCGGATGCAGCGGCGGCCGATCAGGTCAGAGATACCATGAAAATTTTCAGCATGACCCTTGATGCCCTGACCCATTCCGGCAAGGCCCCCCTGTCCCTGGATCTGAAATCAACCGAGTATCGACAGATTCCGGCAGCCAAAGAACCGGCCCTGGCCCAGTTGAACAATGTAGTTTCCCTGTGGAAACAGTTTCCGCCGATCGTCGAGAGGGTACTGAAGGAAAAGAATACCCCCCAGGAACTTGACTGGCTCAACATAAACAATGTGGTTCTACTCCAGGAGATGAATAAGGCCGTGGCTATTATGCAGCAACAGGCCGAAGGATCGGTCCGTTTCCTGTTAACGCTGCAGATCATCCTCGTACTGGTAGGTGTTGTCTTCAGTATTTATGCATACCTGGCCATTCGTTCCATAACCTCACGCCTTGACCAGGTGGACACCTTTACTGAAAAATTCGGCCAGGGCAACCTGACCGTTGTCTCCGGCATCTCCGGAACAGATGAACTCGGGAAAATCGGCTCCAGTCTCGACACCATGGCAACCAATCTTCGCCAGATGATCGGGGAGGTAAGTACCAATGCCGGGAACCTGGATTCAACGTCCGGGCAGGTGCTTCAAATTGCCGGTCAGGTTTCCGAAAGTTCCGGCGACGTGTCCGGACGTTCCAATTCCGTGGCAGCTGCCGCCGAGGAGATGAGCGCCAACATGACGTCGGTTGCCGCTGCCGTGGAAGAGACCTCGACCAACGTCTCGATCATGGCCGGAGCGGTCCATGAGATGACCAACACCATCAGCAAAATCACCCAAGACACGGAGAATGCAAGGAGTATCACCGAAAATGCCGTCAGCCAGTCCCAGCGGGCATCGGAGCGGGTCAACGAACTCGGAACAGCGGCATCACAGATCGGCAAGGTCACCGAAACCATAACCGAGATCTCGGAACAAACCAACCTGCTGGCTCTGAATGCAACCATTGAGGCAGCCCGGGCCGGCGAAGCGGGCAAAGGATTTGCGGTTGTAGCCAACGAAATCAAAGAGCTGGCCAAACAGACGGCAGAGGCAACCATGGATATCCGTGAAAACATCGAATCCATCCAGTCCTCAACTTCGGTCACAGTGACCGAGATCGGCGGCATTGCCGATATCGTTAATGAGGTCAATGAGATCGTCAGTGGTATTGCAACCGCGCTTGAAGAACAGGCCGCGACCACCCAGGAAATTTCGGAAAATGTCGGCCAGGCCTCGCAGGGCATTCAGGAAGTTACTGAAAATGTAGCCCAGAGTTCCATCGTTGCCGGTGAAGTAGCCAGTGACATTGCCCAGGTCAACACCGAGTCTGTTGCAATAAATTCTTCAAGTACCGAACTGGCCAGATCGGCGGAGCAGCTCAATGAGCTTTCCGGAGCACTGGCGACCCTGGTCAAGCAATTTACGGTATAATTCCCGGGGACAGCACAACGGCTCATCCTTTTTTCTCTTTCCGTCCCCTGCCACAGCTGTTTTTGAAGATCCTGGTTTGACAGACCAGGATCTTCCCTCTATAGTAGTCCTTCAACTTCTCCTTCCAACAATTCCAACACACACGTATTTATGAAAAAAACAGTTCTGGTGACCGGCGGCTGCGGGTTTATCGGCGTTAACTTTGTCCGCCTCCTGCTGGAAGCCCGTGAAGACTGGCAGGTCATCAATCTTGACAAGCTCACCTATGCCGGCAACCTCCAGAGTCTGGAAGGGGTTGCCGATCATCCACGCCACACCTTTATTCGTGGTGATATCTGTGATGCAGCGTTGATTGATGCTCTATTTACGGAACATGAAATCGACACGGTGGTTCATTTTGCCGCCGAATCCCATGTCGACCGCTCCATCACCGATCCCGATGCCTTTGTCCGGACCAATGTCTTCGGCACCTTTACTCTGCTTGAAGGGGCCAGAAAATACTGGCTTGATCAGGGCAGGGATTCCAACTGCCGTTTTCTGCATGTCAGTACCGATGAGGTATATGGCTCCCTGGGCAAAACCGGCTATTTCACCGAAACAACCCGTTATGATCCCAGGTCACCCTATTCAGCATCCAAAGCCTCTTCCGACCATTTTGTCCGGGCGTATTTTCATACCTATGGCCTGCCGATCCTCATCACCAACTGTTCCAACAATTACGGCCCCTATCAGTTTCCGGAAAAGCTGATCCCGCTGGTCCTCAACAATGCGCTCCAGGGCAAGCCCTTACCTGTCTACGGTGACGGCGGCAATGTACGTGACTGGCTTTACGTGCGTGATCACTGCGAGGCCATTGTCCGGGTACTTGAACATGGGCAAGTCGGTGAGGCCTATAATATCGGCGGCCACAATGAAAAGAAAAATATTGAAGTCGTGGAGCTGCTCTGCGACATGCTCGACGCCAAGGTCGGGCTGCCGGCAAACGGCAAGCCCAGAAAAACCCTGATTACCTTTGTCAAGGACCGCCTTGGTCATGACCGGCGATATGCAATTGATGCCGGCAAGATAGACCGTGAACTCGACTGGCGGCCAAAATATACCTTTGAGCAGGGCATGGAAAAAACCGTGGACTGGTATCTTGAAAATAAAAAATGGTCGGAATCGGTTATGGATGGCTCTTATCAGCAGTATTATGCAAAAATGTATGACTGGTCACAGGATTAGTAACTATGTGTTTTCATCTACCTTAAACCTGTAAGTGATCAGGGGTGCCGTAGATTCGTGCAGGCGCGACTGGCCGCAGGTAAGCGGAGTGGAGCGGAGACTCCGATAGCCCCTCTATGCGCGCAGGCGCGACCGTGCGAAGAGGTAAGCGAGCCTGCGAGACTCCGTGCGGTGCCCCTGATCACTTACAAAATGTATGACCTGAATCCTGCAACAAAATAGAGGAAAAATGAACATCAGTGCAACAGCCATAGCCGAGGTTCTGCTTATCGAACCGCAGGTCTTCGGGGATGAACGGGGTTTTTTCTTTGAGAGCTTTAACCAGCGCCGCTGGCTTAAGGAAACCGGACTTTCCACCACATTTGTCCAGGAAAATCATTCACGTTCGGGTAAAAATGTCCTGCGCGGACTCCATTACCAGATCAAACAGCCCCAGGGTAAGCTTGTCCGGGTTATTGTCGGGGAGGTCTTTGACGTGGCGGTGGACATCCGCAGGAGTTCCCCCACCTTCGGTTCCTGGGTTGGGGCGCGGCTGTCGGCGGACAATAAACACCAGTTATGGGTGCCGGAGGGATTTGCCCACGGGTTTGTGGTCCTTTCTGAAATGGCGGAGTTTATCTACATGACCACGGACTATTACGCCCCGGAACATGAACGGGCCATACGCTGGGATGATCCCCGCCTTGCCATTGACTGGCCGGTTAAAGGAGAACCTGTTCTGTCGGCCAAAGACCGGCAGGCGCCCCTGTTTGGGGATGCGGAACTTTTCGCCTAATCCGGCCTCCACTGCCGACTTAGAACTCGAAACTCAATCGTTTATTTCCTACCATTCCACCCGCAGGACATTATCCAGGGCATTGACTCTGGCCAGACGAATTCGGACGGTATCCCCGGGTTCCACCGGAAAGGCCGGGTTAAGCGGCAGATCAACATCAAAAAAACAGTCGGTCAACAGCAGATTGACTCGTTTCGGACCCTGCCCGACAACCAGAGCGGGTACGGTTTTACCCTGCTGTGGTTCCAGGTAGCGCAGGATCCAATACCGATGCCGCTGCTGACGAACCCCGTTGGCCCGGCCGAGCTTCTGGCTGATGATTCCGGAAAACGTCTTGCATTCATCACCGGAAAAAAGAATCCCCTTGCCGGAAACCATATTGGCCAGCTGATGATGCATGACCAGATCGAGAAAACGGCGGATGGGTGAGGTGACGGTTGTATAACAGTTCAATCCCAGCCCGCTGTGCGGCTTGGGATGGGTCGTCAGTTCGCCCCTGGAAAGAAAACGGCGCTGGCGGGCGATATCCTGCATGCTGTTTTTAAGACCGCTGAGCAGACGTTTTCTCGGCGGCGGCTGAGAACGAAACAGGCCCGGTGCTTCCTGACCGGCCAGGTATGAGGCGGCAACGCCGTTTG
>DRKH01000117.1 GCA_011051825.1 Desulfobulbus sp. | reverse complement strand
ATGGTGTAGAGATGGTTATGCCCGGTGATAATATTCACATCACCGGTGAGCTGATCACCCCTATCGCCATGGAAGAAGGGCTGCGCTTTGCAATTCGTGAAGGCGGTCGCACTGTTGGCGCCGGCGTCATCAGCGAAATTATCGAATAAGTGGGAAACAATGATACCGACAGATAAAATTCGTATCAGGTTGAAAGGGTACGATCATAAACTGCTTGACCAGTCAACCAAAGAAATTGTAGAGACGGCCAGACGCACCGGAGCCACTGTTGCCGGTCCGATACCGCTGCCGACCTCCATCAATAAATATACGGTTCTTCGTTCACCGCATGTGAACAAAAAGTCTAGAGAGCAGTTTGAAATGCGTACCCATCGTCGACTGCTTGATATCCTTGAGCCGACGCAACAGACCATTGACTCATTGATGAAACTTGAGTTGTCTGCCGGCGTTGATGTGGAGATCAAGCTTCCCTGAACAGGCCGCTTGCGCCGATCAGGGAGTCACAACGGGTAATTGAAGAATTACGGGTAAACAAATGCCGAAAACAAAAGGAATACTAGGGCGAAAGATAGGAATGACCAGGATCTATAATGAAAATGGTCGATCAATTCCTGTTACCGTTATTGAAGCGGGTCCCTGTACCATATTGCAAAAGAAGACTAAGGCCAAGGAGGGCTATGATGCCATCCAGGTTGGTTTTCTAGAGAAGAAACAGGCTCGCTTGAATAAACCGGAAGCCGGTCATTTCAAACGTTCCGGTGGTAAAGGCTTTTACCATGTACGTGAGTTCAGGGTTACGGACCCTGAATCCTTTGATCTTGGCCAGGAGATCAATCTCAATGAGGTGCTCCAGGTCGGTGATAAAGTAGATATTACGGGTAAAGTCAAGGGACGTGGATTTCAGGGAGTTATGAAACGTCATGGTTTTGGCGGTGGTAAGGCCTCCCATGGATCAGGATTTCACAGGGCACCCGGATCCATTGGTTGTTCAGCCTATCCGGGTCGTGTCATCAAGGGAAAAAAGATGCCTGGTCGGATGGGAAATAATACAGTTACCCAGAAGAACTTGACTATTATTGATATCAGAGATGAAGAGAACGTTCTTCTTGTCGAGGGAACCGTACCCGGCGCGAAAAACGGGTTACTCAGTATCTATACAAAAGCATAGATTTCCATCTGCTGTTGAAGGAGAAACACATGGCAGTTTGCGATGTTGTTAACAGCTCCGCTGAAAAAGTCGGAGAAGTAGAGCTCAATGAGGCTCTGTTTAATGTAGAGGTTAAGACCTCCATATTACACGAAGTGGTCTGTATGCAACGGGCTAATCGTCGATCAGGCAATGCCTGTACAAAAAGCCGTGGCCAGGTGCGCGGCGGCGGGGCCAAGCCCTGGCGTCAGAAGGGTACCGGTCGGGCCAGGGCAGGATCGCGGACATCACCGATCTGGCGTGGCGGCGGTGTTACCTTTGGTCCCAGGACCAGGGATTACAGCTACCAGCTCCCAAAAAAGGTTCGGCGGCTTGCCCTGAAAATGGCAATCTCCGCCCGCAATACAGAGGGAAACATGGTCGTGGTAGATACCCTGAACCTTCAGGAAATCAAGACCAGAGAGTTTGTCCAGGTCATGAAAAATTTTCAGTTTGATGACTGTCTGATTGTAACGGCCGGTGATGATCCGGTTGTTGCAAAATCCGCCCGAAACGCAGTTGGATATAAAGTGCTGCCGGTAGCTGGTGTGAATGTATATGATATTCTGAAACATTCCAAACTGATGCTGGTTCAGGAATCCATAGCGCAGCTTGAAGAGAGGTTAATGGTATGAAGGTTCTGTATGAAGTCGTAAAGAGCCCCTGCCTGACTGAAAAAAGTAACACTCTTCAGGAGCTGCAGGGAACAATAGTCTTTAAGGTTGATCCGCGAGCAAACAAGATCGAGATCAAACAGGCGATTGAGCGCCTCTTTGATGTCAAGGTCTCCAGTGTAAAGACTGCGAATATGCGGGGCAAGCAAAAAAGAGTAGGTGTAAAATCCATGGGCCGTACCAGCGATTGGAAGAAAGCCTATATTACACTGTCAGAGGGTGAAATCAACTTTCTTGATGAGTTGTAGGCCGCTTTATCTGGTAGGTTGGAAAGCTCGTATTGAGATAAGTTAACGGGAAAAACAATGGCAATCAAGACGCATAAACCGACATCGCCCGGGAAAAGGCATCAGGTATCGATACACAACCCGGATATATCTGCAAAGAGACCTGAAAAATCACTCGTAACGCCTTTAAAGAGCAGCGGTGGTCGAAACAGCTATGGCCGAATCACGGTCAGACATCGTGGCGGCGGACATAAACGAAAATATCGTATTATCGACTGGAAACGAAACAAGACCGGTATTGCCGCGACTGTTACGGCCATCGAATACGATCCGAACCGTTCAGCACACATTGCACTGTTGACCTACAGTGACGGTGAAAAACGATATATTCTTGCTCCAAGTAACGTCTCGGTCGGTGACACCATCATGGCCGGGGACGATGTTGATATCAAGCCCGGCAACTGTCTGCCCATGGTCAACATTCCGCTCGGTACCATTATCCACAATGTGGAAATGAAAATCGGTAAGGGCGCACAGCTGGTACGCTCCGCCGGGGCTGCAGCCCAGTTAATGGCCAAAGATGATGATTTTGTCCTGGTCAAGCTCCCCTCCGGTGAGGTTCGCAGATTTCGCAAGGAATGCAGAGCCTGTATAGGTGCGGTCGGCAACTCGGAGCATGGCAGTGAGAAATTAGGTAAGGCCGGACGGTCTCGCTGGAAAGGGCGTCGTCCATCTGTTCGAGGTGTTGCAATGAATCCCATCGATCATCCAATGGGCGGTGGTGAAGGGAAGAGTTCCGGCGGGCGTCATCCATGTACTCCATGGGGTGTTCCGACCAAGGGCTTCAAGACAAGAAAGCGGAAAGGTTCCGATCGCGATATCATCACCAAGCGCTAGTACTATCAGGAGAATAAAACAATGGCTCGTTCCGTAAAAAAGGGTCCTTTTATCGATGAACACCTTTTAAAAAAGGTTGAACAGGCCCAGGAGTCAGGATCTCGCAAGGTCATAAAAACCTGGTCCAGACGATCAGACATTATCCCGGATATGGTCGGGCTGACCTTTGCTGTCCATAACGGTAAGAAATTCATTCCGGTGTATGTGACTGAAAATATGGTTGGCCATAAGCTCGGAGAATTTTCTCCGACCCGTACATATTATGGACACGCCTCGGATAGAAAGGGTCGGTAAAAACTGATCGCTGAAGGTTAAGACAAGGAGCTCCACGATGGAAACAAAAGCCGTCGCAAAATATATTCGTATCTCTCCGCAAAAAACACGGCTGGTTGCCGATGTTGTGCGGGGGATGGATGTTGAAACTGCTATTACCACACTGCGTTTCATGCCGAAAAAGGCCGCACGGATCTTACGTAAGGTCATTGAATCCGCAGTCGCCAATGCTGATCAGATGGAAACCATTGACGTAGACAGTCTCTATGTCAAGACCATCCTTATTGACGGCGGCCCGAGCCTGAAGAGGTTTCGTCCTCGGGCAATGGGGCGGGCAACGCGAATCATAAAGAGAACCAGCCATATTACCGTGGTTGTGGATGAGGCCTGATCGGGCTCATTCCTGGTACACTTTTCTAATTGTAGAAATCAACTGTTAGAGGGAACGGAGGAAAACCTTGGGACAAAAAGTTAATCCCATTGGATTGCGGTTGGGCATAACCCGCTCTTGGGAATCAATCTGGTATGCGAATAAGGACTATGCTGTTAATCTGTTTCAAGATCAACAGATCAGGAAATATCTTAAAAAACGTCTTTACCATGCCGGAATTGCAAGGATCGTTATTGAGCGAACCGGAGATAAAGTTCGGGTTAAATTGTTCACTGCCCGTCCTGGTATAGTTATCGGCAAGAAAGGCTCTGAGATCGAACTGCTCAAAAAGGATCTTGAACGCAAGTTCGACCGCGAGTGCCTTATCGATATCCAGGAGATCCGTCGACCGGAAGCCGATGCGCAACTGGTGGCTGAAAACATTGCCATGCAGCTCGAACGCCGCATTGCCTTTCGAAGGGCCATGAAAAAATCAATCAACTCCGCGCTCCGCTTTGGTGTCAAGGGAATCAAGATTTCCTGCGCCGGTCGGCTTGGCGGGGCGGAAATGTCGAGGACAGAGTGGTTTAAAGAGGGAAGAGTACCTCTTCATACACTTCGTGCAGATATTGATTACGGCACTGCCGAGGCTAAAACCACCTATGGAATCATCGGTGTTAAAGTATGGATTTTTAAAGGTGAAGTTCTCTCTGATGCAGAGATGGCTATAAACCAGTAATTACTATCTGCCCCTGAATTCAACCTACTATTGAATTTTTTTGTGAAGGGCTCCAACAGGAGTTATAAATAATGTTAAGTCCACGAAAGGTAAAACACAGAAAACAGCATAAAGGCCGTATGCGTGGCACTGCTCAACGCGGTTCTGATCTTTCCTTTGGCGATTATGCCCTGAAGGCAATGAGCTGCGGACGGCTTACAGCTCAGCAAATTGAGGCAGGCCGTGTAGCAATCAACAGGCATGTCAAACGTGGCGGTCAAATGTGGATACGGGTTTTCCCGGATAAACCGATTACCAAAAAACCTGCTGAAACCAGAATGGGTAAAGGTAAAGGTTCGCCGGAGTACTGGGTAGCGACTATTCGCCCGGGAAAGGTTATCTATGAGCTGAAGGGTGTACCTGAAGAACTTGCCATAGAGGCGCTGCGACTGGCCAGTTTTAAATTTCCCTTTGCGACAAAGGTCATCACAAGGAGCACGACGATATGAAGGCCAAGGAACTTCGTGAACTGAGTCCTGAGGACTTACGGAAAAAAGAACAGGATATCCGTGAGGATCTTTTCAAGTTGCGGTTCCAGCATGGAATCCGCAAGCTTGAAAATCCAGCCCGGTTGTCTCTATTGCGCCGGAATATAGCTCGAATACAAACTGTCAGAGCTGAACAGGCTAATCAATAGCATATATGCTGTTGATCAATGAAACACTTCACTGGAACTGAAGAATGAGTGATAAGACCAGAAAAACCCAACAGGGTTCTGTAGTGAGTAACAATATGGACAAGAGTGTTGTTGTCCAGGTTGAACGTAAGGTGAAACATAAGCTGTACGGAAAGTATATCCGTAAACGCGTGAAATATATGGCTCACGACGATGCTAATTCTTGCAATATCGGTGATACCGTTTTGATTGAAGAATGTCGGCCACTTTCCAAGAACAAACGATGGAGAGTGTTAAGCATCCTTGAGCGTGCAGTATAAGACTAAAATCAGTTGGCTTATAACCGGCAGTAAATTGAACGTTTTTCAGGTGAAAGCATGATTCAAACCGAAACCATACTCAACGTCGCCGATAACTCCGGGGCGAAAAAGGTTCTCTGTATCAGGGTCCTTGGCGGAACCAGGAGACGATACGCAAGTATCGGAGATGTTATTGTTGTGACTGTGAAAGAAGCAATTCCGCACGCAAAAGTGAAAAAGGGTGACGTGCTCGACGCTGTTGTTGTCCGAACCAAAAAAGAGATCAGGCGGCCCGAGGATACTACGGTTCGTTTTGACGAAAATGCTGCAGTTCTGCTTTCCGGGTCCGGTGAGCCGGTTGGAACACGTATTTTTGGTCCGGTGGCCCGTGAGTTGCGTTCACTTGGCTTTATGAAGATTATATCTCTTGCTCCGGAAGTACTGTAGTACATGCGGCAGATGTACTTACGTTGTAGAGAGACACGAGGGAATAAAGAGGCATTATAATGCGGCAGGGACAGACGAGTCTGAGGACCAACGATCAGGTTGAGGTAATAGCCGGAAAGGATAAAGGCCGAGTCGGCAAAATCCTGAAGATCGATAAAGAAAAAAATCGCGCGACTGTTGAACGGATCAATATGATCAAAAAGCATCAAAAACCAGTTGATGCCACCCAGCCGGGGCAGATTATAGACCGTGAGGCATACATACATATATCCAATCTGATGCTGGTTTGCCCGGAATGTACCGAAACCGTACGGACCGGCAAAAAGTTTCTTGAAGATGGAACCAAGGTACGGGTTTGTAAGAGTTGCGGTGCAACCATCGAAACCTCAAAGAAATAGCTAAATCGTTTGGTTTACGGAGTACAGCATGGCATCACTCAAAGAACAGTACGAACAGGAGCTGCAACCGCAGCTGCAGAAAAAATTTGGTCTCACAAATGTCATGGACATTCCCAAGGTTGAGAAAGTCGTTCTCAACATGGGGCTTGGCGAGGCCGTACAGAACCCGAAGATAGTCGAAAAGGCTGCGCAGGAACTCACCCTGATCGCTGGTCAGAAGGCCGTTGTTACCAGGGCGAAAAAATCCATCGCAACCTTCAAATTACGTGAAGGAATGCCCATTGGCGCGCGGGTGACCCTGCGTCAGGACAGGATGTATGATTTTCTTTCAAAACTGGTTAATATTGCCCTGCCGCGGGTACGTGACTTCCGTGGAATTTCCCCGAAGGGATTTGACGGCAACGGCAACTTTTCCATGGGCATAAATGAACATCTTATCTTCCCCGAGATCGACTATGATAAAATTGATAAGATCAGGGGACTGAATATTACGATAGTTACATCGGCTAAAACGGATGAACAGGGTAAAGAACTGCTTTCCCTGATCGGTATGCCGTTTAAAAAGAATTAATCCCTATAGATAAGACAACTGCATTACTGCATTGCACAGGAGGAAGCTGTGGCAAAAAAATCACTCATTGCCAAGGCAGGACGCACCCCGAAATTTAAGGTTCGTTCGTATAACAGATGTCCACTTTGTGGACGCTCAAGAGCCTATTTACGTAAGTTTGGTATGTGCAGGCTCTGTTTTCGTAAACTTGCATCCCAGGGAGAAATCACCGGGGTAACCAAGTCCAGTTGGTAATAATCAAGAAGAATTGTACCATATTTACACAAATTTTTTGTGTAGTTGACGCAATATTGAAAAGAGGTAAAGTCTCATGTCAATGAGTGATCCGCTGGCTGATATGCTCACCCGAATAAGAAACGGTGTAAAGGCTCGATTTGAGTCCGTCGACATGCCGCTTTCCAAGTTGAAAGTCGGGGTCGCCAAAGTGCTAAAGGAAGAGGGCTATGTCAATGATTATCATATCATTGACCAGGGTGTTCAGGGAACACTGCGTGTTGATCTGAAATACGGACCAAACAGCGAACAGGTCATCACCGGTATACGCAGAGTAAGTAAACCCGGCCTTCGACAGTATAAGAAAAGTTCCAATATTCCAAAGGTAATGAGTGGTCTTGGTGTTGGTATTCTTTCAACCTCTCAAGGAGTGGTTACCGACCGCAAAGCTCGCGAGCTTAACATAGGCGGTGAGCTGCTCTGCGAGGTTTGGTAATCGCTCTATTTGGAAAACAGGAGGCAGATGATGTCCAGAATTGGTAAGCAACCTATTCCGGTACCGGCAGGTGTCAAGGTTGACATTCAGGGTACCCACATCAAGGTTACAGGCGGTAAGGGATCCCTTGAACGTGATATCCGACCGGAGATTGAGATAAAGCAGGAAGGAGACACCCTTGTTTGTTCCCCCAGGGGAACGACAAAACGGGTTATGGCCTTCTGGGGAATGACCCGTTCCCTGATTCACAATATGGTTCTCGGGGTTGAGCAGGGATTTGAAAAAAAACTCCTGGTTGAAGGGGTGGGCTATCGGGCCAAGGCCAGCGGTTCAACCCTGACCCTGAGCGTCGGGTATTCCAACCCGGTTGATTTTCCTCTGCCCGACGGGATCGGGATTGAGGTTGACAAGGACAATACCATTACGTTGACCGGGATTGATAAAGAACTGATCGGTATGACCGCAGCACGGATCAGGCAGATACGTAAACCCGAGCCCTATAAAGGCAAAGGTATTCGTTATATTGACGAGCACATTGTACGCAAGGTTGGTAAGGCCGGCGCTGCAGCATAAGAGAAGCGAGGTTAAACAAGAGCATCATGGCAAAAACAAGTCCAAAACGTACTGCCCGCAAAAAAAGGATCAGACGTATCCGAAAACATATTTTCGGCACGGCTGACAGACCGAGAATGCGTGTATTTCGAAGCAACCGTCACATATCTGTCCAAATCATTGATGATGAAAAGCAGATGACACTGGTATCCGCCTCTTCGGGCGGTAAGGATTTTGATGGTGCGGAAGTAGGGAACAAGTGTGAACAGGCGAAAAAGGTTGGTGAGTTAATCGCTCAAAAAGCCCTTGCCGCAGGTACGACCGAGGTTATTTTCGACCGCGGTGGTAATCTGTATCATGGTCGGGTTAAGGCCTTGTCGGATGGTGCTCGTGAAGGCGGGCTCAAGTTCTAATTGAAACAGAGTAGCTTTAACTAAAGCGAACTTGAAAATATACGGGGGTGTTTCTTGGCTGATTTTAGACGAGCTAAAGATGCAAATCAGGAAGAGCTCATTGAAAAAATAGTGTTTATCAACCGGGTTGCCAAGGTTGTAAAAGGCGGCCGTCGTTTCAGCTTCAGCGCAATTGTTGTCGTTGGTGATGGAAAGGGAAAGGTTGGATATGGTCTCGGTAAGGCCAATCAGGTTCCCGAGGCTATTCGAAAGGGGATTGAACGGGCAAGAAAGGACATGGAACATGTCTCTTTGACCGATGTCTCAATTCCCCATGATATTATCGGTAAATTCAAGTCGGGTTCGGTCATGCTGAAACCGGCCTCCGATGGTACCGGCGTTATAGCCGGTGGTGCGGTACGTGCAGTTCTCGAGGCTGCCGGTGTCCAGAATATCCTGACCAAGTGTCTGGGTTCGAATAATCCGCATAACCTGGTTAAGGCAACCATTGACGGTCTGAGGAAATTGCGTTCGGCAGAGCAGATTGCCGGACTGCGTGGTCTCAAGACTGAAGATATGGTCGCGTAGTACATAAATTTCATTCACCGAGCAGGTTCAAAAAATGAGTGATACTCTAACAGTTACCCAGATAAAGAGCGGCATCGGCAGCACGGAGAAAATCCGTGCCACCTTGGTCGGCCTTGGTTTGACCAAGATGTACAAAACCGTTACCAGGAAGGATACTCCGGAGATCCGCGGCATGATTGCCAAGGTTCAACACCTTGTACGGGTGGAGGAATAAAACACATGTTGAAATTAAATAATCTTGCCCCGGAAAAAGGGGCACGCCGCAACAAAAAACGTGTTGGACGAGGCCCGGGCAGCGGACTTGGAAAGACTGCCGGTCGTGGGCATAAAGGGGCCCGGTCCCGGTCCGGATATACCGCAAAACCAGGATTTGAAGGCGGCCAGATGCCTCTGCATCGACGTTTGCCTAAACGGGGTTTTACCAATATTTTCAAGAAGGAATATCGGATTATTTCGTTGAGTTCACTTGATAAATTCGAGGCCGGTGCTGTCATTGACCGTCAGGCACTGCTTGATGCCGGACTTATCAGGGAGACCGATGAGTTGGTGAAAGTTCTGGCCAATGGCGAAATCACCAAGGCCGTTACCGTCGACTTGGACAAAATCAGCCGGGCCGCAGGTGAGAAGATAACAGCCGCCGGCGGGACCGTTAAGGAGTAGGCCGATGAGCGGACTTGCCAAGGCTGCCAACATTCCGGAACTGAGAAAGAGGGTGATCTTCACCCTCTTTATGCTTTTTGTCTATCGGATGGGGGTTCAGATCCCTACTCCCGGAATAAATGGTGAGGCACTCGCTGCTTTTTTTCAGCAGAATGCAGGAACCCTCTTTGGCATGTTTAATATGTTTTCCGGCGGGGCTCTGAAAAACTTTTCGATTTTTGCCCTGGGGATTATGCCGTATATTTCGGCATCGATTATTATTCAGCTGCTTACCGTTGTTATTCCTCAGCTCGAAGCGCTGTCAAAAGAGGGTGAGGCCGGTCGACGAAAGATTACCCAATATACCCGCTACAGTACCGTAGCCCTTTCTATCATACAGGGCTTCTTCATAGCCTCCGGCCTTGAAGGCATGGCCGGACCCGGCGGCGCTGCCATTGTCATGGTTCCGGGAATACAGTTTAAGTTGATGACGGTCTTAACTCTGACCACCGGTACCGCCTTTATCATGTGGCTCGGTGAGCAGATTACCGAACGGGGCATCGGCAACGGGATTTCTCTGATTATTTTTGCCGGTATTGTCGCCCGAACACCGGCTGCTATTGGAAACTCGATTCAGCTTGTCAAAGCAGGTGAAATTGCCGTTATCTTCGTGCCGATCATGCTGGTGCTGATGTTTCTTATTGTTGCCTTTATTATTTTTGTTGAAACCGCCCAGCGTCGGATTCCCATCCAGTACGCCAAACGGGTTGTCGGTCGCAAGGTTTATGGCGGCCAGTCCTCGCACCTGCCGTTGAAGATCAATATATCCGGGGTAATTCCGCCGATTTTTGCCTCGTCAATCATGATGTTTCCGGCAACAATTGGTTCATTTATACAGATTGACTGGGTACAGCGGGCCTCCGCTGCCCTGTCACCCGGTACGGTCTACTATTATTTTCTGTATATCGTGATGATCGTCTTCTTCTCCTTCTTTTACACTGCCGTCACCTTTAAACCCGATGATGTTGCCGAGAATTTAAAGAAAAACGGCGGGTTCATTCCCGGGATCAGACCCGGAAAGAAGACGGCCGATTTTATAGACTTTGTCCTGACCAGATTGACGGTTGTCGGAGCGATCTACCTGTCGGCAGTCTGTGTCATGCCGACGCTTCTCATCAATAAATTTAATGTTCCGTTCTACTTTGGTGGTACTGCCCTGCTTATTGTCGTCGGTGTTGCCATAGATACCATATCACAGATTGAGTCTCATCTGGTCATGCGCAATTATGACGGTTTTATGAAAGCCGGTCGTATCAAGGGGCGTCGTTGAGGTTGTTGTGACCAAGGGCGGACCAGACAAGGCCATTACTGTCAAGACACCTGAAGAAATTCAGGTCATGTATGAGGCCAACCAGATCGTGGCCGGTGTTCTCTCCATGCTGCAGGAGGAGATGCGGCCTGGATTGACGACCCTCAAACTGGATACCTGGGCTGAAGAATACTGTCGGGACCACGGCGCCGAACCGGCGTTTAAAGGGTATCGCGGTTATCCTGCAGCCCTTTGTGTTTCACTCAATGAAGAAGTTGTCCACGGGATTCCCTCCAAGAAGACCAGGGTTCGGGATGGGGACATTGTCTCGGTTGATTTCGGAACCAGGTATAAGGGCTTTTTTGGTGACAGTGCCCTTACCATAGCCGTTGGTGAAATCAGTGAAGAGGTTCAACGACTTCTGCAGGTGACCAACGAGAGCCTGTACAAAGCCATTGCTCAGGTTCAGGTCGGAAACCGGATCGCCGATATTTCCAGGGCTGTACAGAACCATGTTGAAAAAAACGGATTTTCCGTGGTCAGGCAGTTTGTCGGTCACGGTATCGGTATGAACCTGCACGAAGGGCCGGAAATCCCGAATTATATACAAAAACAGGCCTCTCCGAGGATTCTTGAAGGAATGGTTGTAGCCATTGAACCGATGGTTAATATAGGTACCCATAAGGTCAAGGTTCTCCAGGACCGCTGGACTGTTGTCACCGCCGATAGAAAACTCTCTGCCCATTTTGAACATTCGGTCGCTGCGACTGCAGCCGGACCGGTTATCTTAAGTGAACGAAAACAAAATAAGTAGTTCTCCGCCGGACAGGGGATATTGTTTTTGTACAGATTAGTAGCAAAAACAGTTGAAATAAAAGACCGGATACTATATGATACATATTTTGGCTCAAAAATTAATTAACGGAAGGTGTTATGGCCAAAGAAGAAGCCATTGAAGTCGAGGGAACGATTATTGAACCGTTGCCCAATGCCATGTTTCGCGTGGAATTGGAAAACGGCCACAAAGTGCTGGCGCATATATCAGGAAAAATGCGCATGCACTATATAAAGATCCTGCCCGGGGATCAGGTAACAGTTGAACTGTCCCCCTATGATCTCACCAGGGGCAGAGTCACCTTTAGGTCTAAAGGTGGGAAAGGAAAAAAATAAGGCTGTCAGCAGCTTGGGGAGAGTACGATGAAGGTTCGATCTTCAGTAAAAAAAATGTGCAGTGACTGCAAGATTTTTAAACGCAACGGTGTTGTGCGTGTCAGCTGCAAGAATAAAAAACATAAACAAAGACAGGGTTGACCTGAAAACGGTTAACCATCTGTTCACAGTTTAACAAGGAGCAATATCTTGGCACGGATAGCAGGCGTGGATTTGCCACGGAATAAACATTTGGATCGGGCTTTAACCTACATTTATGGAATCGGACTGACCACTGCCCGGGAAATTCTTGATAAAGCCGATCTTCCCTATCAGATGAACAGTGATGATCTCAACGGAGAGGATGTAACCCGAATCAGAAAGATCATCGAAAGCGATTATGTCGTTGAAGGTGACCGGCGTCGGGAAGTTTCCATGGATATCAAGCGACTGGTGGATCTCGGTTGCTATCGCGGCCGCCGTCATCGTCGCGGTCTGCCCTGTCGGGGACAGAGAACCAAGACTAATGCCCGCACCCGTAAAGGGCCTCGGCGTGGTGCAGTTCGCAGATAATCAGATCATTTGAACGTTGTAGTTCAACTAATGGAGCAGGTATGGCTAAGGCAGCAAAAGGCGTCCGTTCAAAACGCCGTGAAAAGAAAAATATCCCTGAAGGGATCATCTTTATATACTCAACCTTCAATAATACCGTTGTAACAATTGCCGATCGCCAGGGCAATACTCTTGCCTGGTCAAGTGCGGGAGTAATCGGCTTTAAGGGTTCACGGAAGTCAACTCCGTTTGCAGCCCAGAAGGCACTGAGCGATGCAGTTGCAAAGGCGCGTGACCAGGGCGTCCGCCGAGTTGAAGTTCGGGTAAAGGGACCCGGTCCCGGCCGCGAAGCCGCGTTGCGGGCGTTGACCACAACCGAACTTGAGGTCAGTAAGATTGTTGACGTCACATCAATTCCGCATAACGGTTGTAAACCGCCGAAGCGAAGAAGAGTATAACACGCATCAGGTGCGTGTTTAATTGTACGGTCGCAGCCAGTGGAACGACTGACCGCTGTGTAAAACCGATACCGATTGAAGAAGGAGATTTACGTTGGCCAGATATACAGGTGCATCCTGCAGGACTTGCAGGCGAGAGAATTTGAAGCTTTTCTTAAAGGGCGACCGGTGTTATTCGGATAAGTGCTCTTTTGAACGCAGGGCCTACAGTCCAGGACAGCACGGACAGAATCGTTTCCGTAAAGTGTCGGACTATGCGATCCAGCTGCGAGAGAAGCAGAAAGTCAAACATATGTACGGAATGCTCGAAAAGCAGTTCAGGCGTTATTTTCAAATGGCCGACCAGGCAAAAGGGGTCACCGGTGAGAATCTGCTTGTCATGCTGGAGAGACGTCTTGACAACACCATTTACCGCCTTGGTTTTGCCAGCTCAAGAGATCAGGCACGGCAACTTATACGGCACAATCATTTCACTTTAAACGGCAGGAAGGTCAATATTCCCTCCGCGTTCGTTAAGCCGGGTGATGTGATCAGCTTGAAAGAAAAAAGCCGTAAGAACGAGATAATTATCGACAACATCGAGGGTGCTGCCCGACGCGGCGTCCCGAGTTGGCTTGAGCTTGCTCAGCAGAATTTTCAGGGAACGGTCAAGGCCTTGCCTAACCGCGAAGAGATCACTCTGCCGATTCACGAACAGCTCATCGTAGAATTGTACTCCAAGTAACCTTAAGAATCAGGTATTGCATGGTACAGGAAATACAGGACGACAATCCTTTTTACAAAAACTGGCATGAACTCATTTCCCCTGAGCGGCTTGAGGTCACTGAGCAGACTCATAGTGAACGGTACGGGAAATTTATCTGTCAGCCTTTTGAACGGGGATTTGCAGCAACAATCGGTAACTCGTTACGTAGAATCCTGCTCTCGTCGATCAGGGGAGCTGCGATAACATCCGTAAAGATAGACAACGCCCTTCATGAGTTCACCACCATAGATGGTATCCATGAAGACGTAGCCGAAATAATCCTTAACCTGAAGCAGGTCCGGCTGAAATTGAATGGGCCGGATTCTGCCAATGTGGTTGTTGAAAAGACCGGTACAGGCGTTGTTACCGCCGGTGATATAAACGGCGGTGCCTACGTAGAGGTCATGAATCCCGATCAGCCCATTTGCACCATAACCGGTGACACCACATTTCGAGCTGAGCTTGAAGTGTGCTGGGGCAAAGGATATGTAACCGCTGAACAGAATAAAAAAGAAGGACAGGCGATCGGTGTTATTCCCATCGATTCTGTTTTTGCTCCGATTGTCCGTATTCAGTACGTAGTCAGCTCGGCCCGGGTCGGCCAGCGTACCGATTATGATCGTCTGACCATGGAGATAGAGACCGACGGCAGTGTGCGGCCGGAAAATGCCCTTGCCTATGCGGCCAAGATTCTCAAAGAACAGATGACCATCTTTATCAACTTTGATGAAGAGGCGGCCAAGGTACCCGACAAAGTTGAAGGAGAAGGTGATGACGTGGTTTATCCGCCTTTTCTGGACAAAAATGTTGAAGATCTCGAGCTGTCGGTCCGTTCTGCAAACTGCCTCAAAAATGCGGATATCCAGTTCATTGGACAGCTTGTTCAGAAGACCGATGCGGAAATGTTGAAAACCAAAAACTTTGGTCGAAAATCACTCAATGAGATTAAGGCATTGCTCTCCGAGCATGAGCTGACCCTTGGCATGAAAGCCGATGGCTGGAAAGCTCCCGGAGAAAAGAGTGAAAACGGCGAAGAAGGGTAACTGTTCAGAAACCAGGCTTTTTCGGCATCCAGACAGAAAGTAAATTCTTAGTGTAGAAGAAGGACAGAACCATGAAACATAAAGTTGTCGGCCGTAAACTCGGTCGGAATGCGTCACACCGGAAAGCCATGCTGCGCAATATGGTTACTTCTCTGCTCGAGCACGAGCGAATAGTGACGACAGTACCCAAGGCAAAGGAAACCCGCAGGATTGCCGAGAAGATGATTACTCTCGGAAAGCGAGGAGATCTGCATGCCCGTCGTCAGGCCATGACCTATATCCGATCCAAGGCCGTGGTTGCCAAGCTCTTTGATGACTTGAGCGAGCAGTATGCCGATCGTCAGGGCGGGTATACCAGGATAATCCGTACCGGAACCCGGAGCGGCGATGCTGCCCCTATGGCCATTATCGAACTGGTCGGCTACGAAGAGGCCTATGAAGAGCCCGAGATCGACGAGGAAGAATAGCGATCAGGTGTAACTGTACGCTGTACGTATGTTCAGGCTGGGATGGTGATGAGAATTCACCGACCAGCCTTTTTTTTTGGGAGAAAACGATGAGCAGGGACAAGTATCCTTTCCCGGTCCCCGAAGGACGAACCCCGGTCGGTAAAGAGCGTTTTTGTTTTCACTGTCATCCGGAAGTCAGTTGTTACCTGAGCTGTTGTCATAAAGTGGAGATGTATCTGTATCCATATGATGTACTCAGGCTGAGAAACAGGCTGGGGCTTCACTCCAGTGAATTTATGCATCGCCATACCCGGATTGCAGAGGGCTCGCATCCCTACTTTCCCGCAGTGATGTTGAATATGGCCGACGAAGAGGAATATCCCTGTCCTTTCCTGAAAGAGTCCGGCTGCTCGGTGTATAAAGACCGTCCCTCATCCTGCCGAACCTATCCTCTTGAGCGGGCCGTTGAACGTCACCCCGGAAAAAAAACACTTGGGGTGCATTACTTCATGACCCATCATCCCTACTGTAAAGGGCATGAGGAAGAACGCACGTATACCGTGTCTGAATGGGAACGGGATCAGTTCCTTCATGAATATAACATGATGAATGATTACTGGGCGGAAGTCGATGCCTTTTTTGCGACCAACCCATGGCAGGGCGAAGGTTCGGCCGGACCACGACAGCAGATGGCTTTTATGGTCTGTTACAATATCGACGAATTCCGTTCCTATGTCAATCGCCACAACCTGTTGGCCGGTTTCAGGCTGAGCAAGGAGGAGCGGCGGCGCATCAAGCGTGACGATGCCGAGCTCCTTAAATTCGGTTTTCAATGGCTGCAGTTTGTCCTTGGCGATCGACGAACCCTGACCCCCCGATAGCTCTCCACCATGAGATAGCTACAGGGTAATTTTTCAGCTGATCTGCTTGAAAACAACGAGACAACGTGGTATTAAGAAAGATTTACCGTTAAATGGCCTTCGGCACGGTGCCGGAGTGCCCAATGCACTACACACATCCCGCATTGATCCTTTGGTGTCCGCTCGGCGGATTGGATACAGGGATGGAGGAAAAACCAAAAACAGGAGAAGTTTATGGCAAACGTAACTATGCGACAGATGCTTGAGGCAGGCCTGCATTTCGGTCACCAGACAAGGCGCTGGAATCCGAAAATGAAACCCTATATTTATGGGCCCCGCAACGGAATTTATATCATTAACCTTGATATAACCATGAAAATGTTTCGTCGGGCATATGCCTATATCGTCGACGTGGTCGCCAAGGACGGAACCGTACTGTTCGTCGGGACCAAGCGTCAGGCCCAGGCCCACATCCGTGAAGAAGCCGAGCGTTGTGGTATGTATTTTGTCAACCATCGCTGGCTTGGCGGAATGATGACCAACTTTCAGACCATCAAAAACTCGGTTGACCGGCTGAAAAAGATCGAGGCCATGCAGGAGGACGGTTCAATCAACCGTTTCCCGAAAAAAGAGATTCTGCTGATGGAAAAAGAGCGAATCAAACTTGATCGGAATATCGGCGGAATCAAAAACATGAGAAGCCTGCCCGATGTTCTGTTTGTCGTTGATCCGAAAAAAGAAGAAATTGCCGTCAGTGAGGCGAACAAACTCGGTATTCCCGTAGTTGCCCTCACCGATACCAACTGTGATCCCGACGGCATCGATTATATTATTCCCGGTAACGATGATGCTATTCGTGCCATCAAGTTGATTTCCTCACTGATAGCCGAAGCTGTTAAGGAAGGTAAAGCCAAGAGCGGCGTGGAGCCGGATGTGGATGTCGAGGAACTTGAGGCAGCCATGGAAGGACAGCAGACGGATGAAGGGAAGGAAGACGCTGCCGAACCAGCAGAGAAGACTGCCAAATAGCCTGGTTGTTGAAGAGGGACAGGGTAGTATCGGAAGGGGCTTTTCAGCCCCTTCTTCTGTGCTGATACCGGGAATATTGTTCGGAATACATAGATTTTACGGAAAGTCGAGAGGATAGGCTATCTGTTTTGATTTGTTAATAGTAGAAGAAAGGAGATTGCAATCGTGAAAATTACAGCCCAGATGGTCAAAGATCTGCGTGATAAGACCAATGCCGGTATGATGGACTGCAAAAAAGCCCTGGGAGAGACCGAGGGCGATATGGAGAAAGCCGTGGACCTTCTGCGGCAGAAAGGTCTGGCTGTTGCCGCCAAGCGTGCGGATCGGGCCACCAGTGAAGGTGTGGTTGAGTGCTATATTCATGCCGGCGGTAAGCTCGGCGTCATGGTCGAGGTCGGCTGTGAAACCGATTTTGTTGCCAAGACCGATGGCTTCAAAGAGTTTGCCCGTGATATTGCCATGCATATTGCAGCCGTTAATCCGGTCTCGGTTGGTCGGGATGAAGTACCGACCGAGATGGTTGACCGGGAAAAGGAGATCTATACCGCCCAGGCGCTGGAGTCGGGAAAACCTGAAAATATCGTTGAAAAAATCGTCAGCGGTAAACTTGAAAAATATCTTTCCGAGATCTGCCTGCTGGAGCAGAAGTACGTGAAAGATCCGGACCTTACTATCCAGGATCTGCTTAACGAACTGGTGGCTAAGATGGGTGAGAATATCTCCATCAAGCGTTTTGCCCGTTTTCAGATCGGTGCCTGAAAAAGAACCTTGACGGCAGTGAAGATACTCCATCGGGGAACACATAGTGTAACCGTTCACCGGGATGTCATGCCCCTGGCATTACAGCCAAATTGTAATCGTTTACCACGTAGTTACAAATCCTGTGACCAGTTACCTTTGCGGATCACGTAGATCAGGAGGTTGAATGAAGTTCAGACGCATTCTTTTGAAGATCAGCGGTGAAGCCCTGATGGGAGAGGGAACCTACGGTATCAGCCCGGAAATGATTCGCTTTGTGGCTTCGGAAATCAAGACCGTCCATGAGCGCGGGGTTCAACTGGCCCTGGTTATCGGGGCCGGTAATATTTTTCGGGGTGTTGCCGGGGCCGCCGGCGGCATGGACCGGGGGGCGGCCGATAACATGGGTATGCTGGCCACGGTCATAAATTCCCTTGCCATGCAGGACGGCCTGGAAAAATGCGGTATATCCGCCCGGGTCATGTCGGCAATTACCATGCGCAATGTCTGCGAACCCTATGTGCGAACGCAGGCATTGCGTCATCTGGAAAGAGATCGGGTGGTCATCTTTGCCGCCGGGACCGGCAATCCATTTTTTACCACCGATACCGCCGGGGTACTGCGGGCCCTTGAAATTCAGGCCGATGTCATTATGAAGGCGACCCGGGTGGACGGCGTCTATGATCGTGACCCGGAAAAAGACGAGAGTGCCATCCGTTTTGATCGTTTGAGTTATACCCGGGTACTGCAGGATGAACTGCGGGTTATGGATGCAGCAGGTATTTCTCTTGCCAGAGACAACGACCTGCCGATCTTTGTCTTTAACATGAAAGAACCCGGAAATATTGCCAGGGCAGCTGCAGGAGAAGATATCGGTACGCTTATCAGCGGATAGGTAGTTTTCCTGAGCAGAGTCTTAAAACACCATGCCGGGCTCTGCTACCTGAAGGGAGCGGGGAATGGAGAAAGGCTCTGTCTGGTTGGTCGGGTTTAATTGGTTGACGGAAATCCTAAGGAGGACATCATGAGCAGTGAACAGATAGAAGAACTCAAGGAAAAGATGCAGGCGAGTGTGGATGCCTACAGGCGTGAGCTGACCAAGATCAGAACCGGTCGCGCCTCTCTTGCCTTACTCGACGGCATCAAGGTCGATGCCTACGGCTCTATGTTGCCTATGGATCAGGTCGGAACGCTGACCATCCCCGAGTCGAGCATGATTGCCATAAAACCCTGGGACCCGCAGATGATTGCGCCGATTGAAAAGGCGATCCTCTCCTCTTCTTTGGGGTTGACCCCCGCCAATGACGGCAATGTTATCCGGTTAACTATCCCGCCTCTGACCGAAGATCGCCGTAAGGAACTGGTCAAACAGGTCAAGAAAATCGGCGAGGAGTTCAAGGTCGCCATCCGTAACGTCCGCAGGGACGGCAATGACCTGTTTAAAAAACAGAAAAAAGATAAAGAGATTTCCGAGGACGATATGTTCCGTCTTCAGGAAGAGGCGCAGAAGGCGACCGATGATTTTATCAAGCAGATTGATGAGATAACCGCCGGCAAGGAAAAGGAAGTCATGGAGGTGTAGGCTCTCTGACTGTATTTTCATGGACGAGACCACATCTTTTGATATTCGCCTTGTACCGACCCATGTTGCCATTATCATGGACGGTAACGGCAGGTGGGCCGAAGAACGCAATAAACCGCGTCTGGCCGGGCACAAGGCCGGGGTTGATTCGGTCCGGGCGGTTGTTGAAACCGCCAGGGATATCGGGGTCCGCCATCTGACCCTCTATGCCTTTTCCACTGAAAACTGGCAGCGTCCACCCACCGAAGTTACCGGCCTGATGAAGCTGCTCCGAACCTATCTTGAGTCGGAACTTCGTAACATGCTCAAAAATGATATTCGGCTCTTCTGCCTTGGGCAGAGGGAACGGCTGCCGGCCGACGTCCGGAGGGTTCTGGGCACGGTGATGGAGGAAACCGCCGACTGTACCGGCATGACCCTGAATCTGGCCTTGAGTTACGGCGGACGCAACGAGATGATCCGTGCTGTCCGGCAGCTGGCTAAACAGTGCGTTGATGGAGAACTCGACTACCGGTCCCTGTCCGAGGATATGCTCACTCAGCTGCTTGATACGGCCGGCCAGCCGGACCCTGATCTGCTGATCCGTACCGGTGGAGAACACCGGCTCTCCAATTTTCTTCTCTGGCAGGCCTCCTATGCCGAGCTCTATTTTACCGAGACCAAGTGGCCGGATTTCAGAAAGGATCAACTGCTTGCAGCCATTGCCGCCTATGGTCGTAAACAGCGTCGTTTCGGCAGAACCGGTGCTCAGCTCCATGCAGGCTGACTGATATGGGACGGGTTATTCCTGGACTTATCATGGCGGCCGTCTGGCTGCTTCTCCTGCTGTTCGGTCCATTTGTACTTTTCTGGTCGGTTATTGTTATCGGTTCATGGGTCGGCCTCTATGAATATTTTCGAATGACGGACAGGCATCTGAGCGGTTTCCGCTTGTGGATGCTTATTTTCATCGGCTCTTTTCCCGTCCTGGCTTCATATTTTAAAACCACGGAAGCGGTGATGGCCGGTCTGATCGCCGGACTCCTCGGTCTTGTTTTTCTTGTGCTCCGCCTCTATACCCGCATCGACGATGTTTTTCGTTTCTTAAGTATCGGCGGTCTCGGCATCCTCTATGTCGGTTTGTGCACGGCCCATCTTGTTCTGCTGCACGCCCTGCCCGACGGCGCCTACTGGCTGATTATCCTGACGGCGATGACTGCCGGGTCCGACACCGGGGCCTACTATGCCGGGCGCGCATTCGGTCGTAAAAAGCTCTGTCCCGCCATCAGTCCGGGCAAGACGGTGGCCGGAGGTGTCGGCGGTATTGTCGCAGGCATACTCACCGTCGAGATCGTCAGTCTAATTCTGCCGATGAGTCCTTCGATGGTTGAAATCGGTCTGATTGCCGTCGTCCTGGTGATTATCGGTATTGCCGGTGATCTGATCGAATCAGTCATTAAGCGGTCAATGGAAGTCAAAGACTCCGGAACGCTGCTCGGCGGTCACGGCGGGCTGCTCGACCGGGTTGACAGCCTGCTGCTGACGGCACCGGTTTTCTATTATCTGCATTACTTCAACATATTGGCATGAAACATATTTCTCTGCTTGGCTCCACCGGCTCCATCGGTCGAAATACCCTGGCCGTTATCCGTCAGTTCAAGGATCGTTTTCAGGTCTGTGGGCTGGCGGCCGGGACAAACATTGATCTGCTGGCTCAGCAGGTACAGGAGTTTAACCCCTCGTGCATCAGTGTCGGCGATACGACACTGGTTGCCCCGCTGGTTGAGAAACTCGGGTCCGATTATCATGGCCGCATATTCTCGGGGGACGAGGGCAACCGGAAAGTGGCCACGGTCGACGAGGCTGATATGGTTGTCTCCGCCGTTGTCGGTGCGGTTGGTCTGCTGCCGACCCTTGAGGCTATCCGGGCCGGTAAGGATATCGGCCTTGCCAACAAGGAAACCCTGGTCATGGCCGGCCGCTTGATCATGCAGGCGGTGCGGGACAGCGGGACCCGACTGCTGCCGATTGATTCCGAGCACAGTGCGATTTTCCAGGCCCTGGAGGCGGGAAGAAAGCAGGATGTGGCTCAGATATTACTCACCGCCTCCGGCGGACCCTTTCGCACCCTTGAGCAGGAAGCCTTTGCCGACATTACACCTGCGCAGGCCCTGGCCCATCCGAACTGGGACATGGGCAGGAAGATTTCTATTGATTCCGCCACCCTGATGAATAAGGGGCTTGAGGTCATCGAGGCCCGCTGGCTCTTTGATGTCGGGGCCGACCGCATTCGGGTGGTCGTTCATCCTGAGTCCATTGTCCATTCCCTGGTCGAGTATATCGATGGATCGGTCGTGGCCCAGCTCGGCATTCCCGATATGCGTATTCCGATTGCCTATGCACTTGCCTATCCCGAACGGCTTAATCTTGAACTCTCACGCCTCAGTCTTTCCCAGTGCGGGAATCTGAGCTTTGAGAAACCCGATTATGGCCGTTTTCCAGCCCTGCGGATGGCCTTTGATGCCCTGGAAGAGGGGGGGGTGAAACCTGCAGTTCTCAATGCTGCCAACGAAGTGGCGGTCGCTGCCTTTTTAGATGAGAGGATCGGCTTTACCGATATTACGGCCACGGTTGCCGTTGCCCTGTCTGCCATCGACTGCGGCGATGACCTGGACCTGCAGGCGATTCTTGCCGCCGACCGCAAAGCCCGTGCCCTGGCCGAGCAGGAAGTTGCTCGCCGTGCGCGCTGACCTATTTCTTCTCTTGTATTGAAAAAACATATTGTATTGAAAAAACATGAATTCACTTCTTTCTTTTATCCTTGTTCTCGGCGTACTTATCTTTGTCCATGAGTTTGGCCATTTTCTCTTTGCCAAGCTGTTCGGCGTCCGGGTTCTCAAGTTTTCCCTTGGCTTCGGCAACAAGCTGATCGGTCGGAAATGGGGCGACACGGAATATCTGATTTCCGCTTTTCCCCTGGGGGGATACGTAAAGATGTTCGGCGAGCAGCAGGGAGAAGAGGTGCCGGAAAGTGAAAAAGCCCGGTCCTTTTCCCATAAACCGGTCTGGCAACGATTCGGCATCGTTTTCGGCGGCCCGCTTTTTAATCTGTTGTTTGCGGTCCTGTTGTTTTTTGCCATATTCAGTATCGCCGGTCTGCCCGAACCGGTGGATAACACGCTGATCGGTCAAGTCTCCCCCGGGTCCGCAGCCGAAAAAGCCGGGCTGAAAGTCAATGATGTTATCCTGTCCATTGACGGCCGGAAAACGACTTCGTGGATGCAGGTTTCCGATACAATTAAAAACAGCGGCGGCCACCAGGTTGAACTTGTCATAAACCGGGACGGCAAAAAGATGACGATCAAGGCCGTTCCGGTCATGGAAAAAATAAAAAATCTCTTCGGCGAAGAGGTGGGCGAGCGCTATCTTCTCGGGATTACCCGCAGCGATGAGGTGCACTATCGCTCGGCCGGGATTGTTGAATCGGCCAAGGCCGCCTTTATTCAGACCTGGAATCTTATCTATCTCACCATTATGGGAATTGTGAAGATTGTGGAGCGGGTGGTTCCGGCCTCCGAACTCGGCGGTCCGATCCGAATTGCTGAAATCGCCGGTCAGCAGCTGGAAGCGGGCTGGATGAATCTGCTCTATTTCATGGGGCTGTTGAGCGTGAACCTGGGTATTTTAAACCTGTTGCCGATTCCGGTCCTTGACGGTGGGCACCTGGTCTTTCTGTCGGTGGAGGGGATTCGTGGAAAACCCCTGTCCGACCGGGTGATGGAGATAAGCCAGAAGGCCGGGATCGCCCTGTTGGGAACCTTGATGCTGTTTGTCTTTTATAATGATATTCTCAGGATTGTGCAGCGGTGGATGGGGTCCTGATT
>DRKH01000116.1 GCA_011051825.1 Desulfobulbus sp. | reverse complement strand
AGCTGATCAGCAGGCAGGTTCTCTCTCAGGCCCGAAACAGTATTCCCACCTGTGAACAACGATATTCTCTGCCGTTTGCTCGTTACTGGAAACGACTGCTCCTCGACAATCCCATTCTCTTTTTTCGACTGTTGATGCTGTGATCCCGGCAAGTCGTCACTCCCTCCCTGCAGGCGGTCGCGACCGTCGTGCAGAGATGCAGTGCCCCGATCACTTACGTTTTCACACATCTTTCCCATGCTCGGGGACAATGACCTCTTTAATTCCGTGTGTTTTGCGATAGCTTGCAATAAGGTCGACAAGTTCCCGGCCGTATTTCTCAATTGTTTTTTTGCCAACGCCTTTTATTTTTTCAAGATCAGTGCAGTTCTCGGGCAAAAAAATCGCGAGCTGGATCAAGACCCGCTGGTGCATAATTTGATAATGGGGCACTTTCAACTCCCCGGCTTTTTTCGAGCGCCACTCTTTCAGGCTCAAAAACAGTTCGGGATGGCCGACATCCGCTTCACTGTAGGCCGGGGCGGCTTGGGCCTTTTTGACCTTGTCCGGTTGAAAATCCATCTCAGCGGCCGACAGCGCACGAAGATATTCCGACGGAGAAAAACCGTTTGCACAACTCTTGATTCCGGCCAGCTTGACAACAATTTCTTTTTTCAAATTATTCAAGCTGTTGGATATTTTTTTTCGGAGCTCGGCATTATCGGTTTCCACCCTCATGACCTGTACCGATCCCTGGAAAACAGCGGCAAATTTTTCCTGGAACCATTGTGATGCCTTGCCGATCCGCTCGACAATGTACGGGTCGGATTCAGGCACGCTGTTGTCTTTGAAAATGGTCTGTAACTGCTGTCTGAAATTTTCACTGACCAGAAGAATATCTTCCCGAGCCATGCTTTCAACGCGGCGGATATCCCGGCAGCCGAAAATCTGGACCGTCGCGGCATTGCCCAGCAGGAGGCGGACAAGGTAGCCAAGTCGATTGCCCAGCAACCGGAGGTCAAAGCACTCAAGCAGCAACTGCTGCTGATACTTGATCTTTGCGGCCTGCAGCCGATCCTCCGAAGGTGGATTCCGGAGCACATCTTCGTCAAAATTGAGCACCGCTCCATCCGTTTCCACCCCACGGGAGGCAAGAGGTGAACTGAGAACCATTCCCTCCATGCTTCTACAGCGGCTCAAGGCAACATATACCTGGCCATGGGAAAAGGCGGCTTCCGCATCAATAACCGCCCTGTCAAAGGTCAACCCCTGGCTCTTGTGAATAGTGATCGCCCAGGCTGCTTTTATTGGATACTGCTTAAACGTTCCGACGGTTTCTTCCTTGATTTCGCCGTGTTCTTCACTGAACGTGTACTTGATATTTTCCCAGACGGCCGGTTCCACCACGATTTCCTCGCTGTCGTTTGGACAGAGAACCCGGATTGCATCATTTGAAATCTTTGTGATTTTCCCTATTTTTCCATTAAAATAGCGTTTATCTCCCGACGGGTCATTTCGAACAAACATCACCTGGGCCCGCTCTTTGAGCACCAGGTCGGCAGGAGTCGGATACATCTGTTCAGGGAAATCTCCGGAAATTTCAGCCTGGAAATGCTGTTCTTTTTCAGCCAGGGTCTGCAGCCTTTTCCGGTTGAGGGATTCGGCACTGCGGTTGTGGGTGGTCAGGGTGATATAGCCCTCCTCATCATCCGGTGTAAAGTGCTCAATGTACCGCTGGTTAAGCTCCGCAATGGAAGAGGCATCAAGCCTGTTGTCACGAATGCGGTTCAGAAGCCTGATAAATCGATCATCCGACTGACGATAAATATGGCGGAGCTCAATGGTCACCAGTTCTGTACGGGCAAGGGCCCTGCTGTCGAAAAAATAAACCGACGCATAGGTTTGCTGCAAAAGTCGCCACTCCTCGGGCCTGGCCACCGGAGAAAGCTGGCGCAGGTCACCGATCATGAGTAACTGGACACCGCCAAACGGAAGGTCACTGCGACGATGATGGCGCAGAACCGCATCCACCGCATCAAGCAGGTCGGCCCTGACCATACTGATCTCATCGATAACCAGTAGATCAAGGTTCTGGATAATGCGCTTCTTTTCCCTGCTGAACCTGAACCGACGCTGTTTATTGCGTTCGTACGTCTCGCTGCCCGGGACAAACGGACCAAAGGGAAGCTGGAAAAAAGAATGCAGAGTTACCCCGCCGGCATTGAGTGCAGCAACACCGGTTGGAGCGGTGATGATCATTCGCTTTGCCACACTCTTCTGCAGAGTATGGAGGAATGTCGTTTTGCCGGTGCCCGCCTTTCCGGTCAAAAAAATATGCACACCGGTATCGCGGACAAAGTCGCGTGCAAGGCGCAGTTCTTTATTGACAGAATCCATACTGTTTCCTGCCGACACGGTGCTCATATGTATCTTGTCACAGGGGCTGTAACTATGGGTTTCACCTGCCCTGAACGTAACTGGTCACAGGATTAGTAACTATGTGTTTTCATCTACATTAAACCTGTAAGTGATCAAGGGTGCCGTATATTCGTGCAGACGCGACCGGCCGCAGGTAAGCGGAGCGGAGACTCCGATACCTCCTCTATGCAGCCAGTCGCGCCTGTGGCAAAATACGTGCCCCTGATCACTTATGCTCATATCAGCAGGCAAAGGTGACAGGTGGTTGGATATTGATTGGATCAGGT
>DRKH01000115.1 GCA_011051825.1 Desulfobulbus sp. | reverse complement strand
GCAGAGGAGTGAAAAATGAAGAAAAAGATGGTGTACAGTGCTCTGGCCCTGGGGGTTGGCATGAGTTTTTGTCTGACTTCTACGGGTATGGCCAAGACCGTGGCCGTAGATGAAGACATCCTCAAGGCCATGCAGACACAACTTGCTCAACAGGCCAGGGCCATTGCCGATTTGCAGGCTAAATTGAAAAATGTTCCGCAGGTCGGCGAGACCGAGCATGTGGCCGTGGTCTCTCATCCTGCCAAAGGTGCCAAGGTGCAGGTCTCGCTGTATGGTCAGGTGGACAAGGGGGTTATGTATGCCGATGACGGCAATAGCGATAAGACGTTTTTTGTCGACAATGATGCATCCTCCACCCGTTTTGGAATCAAGGCAACTGTGAAACCCGGCGGCGCATGGACGGCAGGGTCATTGATGGAGATGGAGTATCAGACCAATCCCTCCAACAAGGTTTCCATGGAGAACGAATCCCTGAATGAAGATTTCCATGTCCGTAAATTCAGTGTTTTTATTGCCGAAAGTACTCTGGGCCGTCTGACCGTTGGTCAGCATTCAGCGGCAACAGACGGTATTGCCGAGATTGATCTCTCCGGTACCTCGCTGGCCGGTTACGTAGATGGAACAGTTATCGGCGGCGGGCTGTCCTTTTACGACGCCAGGGTATCGGACTACAGCAATACTACGGTCGGCAGCGTGTTCATAGACCTGGACGGCGGCCGTTATGACCTCATTCGTTATGATACTCCGAAATTTTATGGTTTTTCCGTTGCCGGTAGTATCGGTGAAGAGGATAAAAATGAAATTGCCCTGCGTTACAATAAAAAAATCGCCATGGTGCATGTGGTCGGCGGGATAGGTTATGCCACCGAAGGAAGAACATCCAGCAGTGATGGTCGTTGGTCGGGGTCTGTTACAGCCCTGCTTGATAACGGTCTCAACTTTACCTTTGCCGGTGGTGTTCGGACTGAAAACGATGACAACCGGGACGATCCATCTTATTATTATGGTAAGATCGGATACCAGCTCCACCCGTTTACTGTCGGTAAAAGCGCTTTTTCCCTTGATTACGGCAGCTATCAGGACTTTGCCGACAGCAATGATGACGGTACCCTGTTCGGTGTGCAGTTTGTCCAGTATATTGACCCGCTTTCCACCCAGTTCTATCTTGGCTATCGCCAGATGCAGCTGGATCGAGATCTGGCCGATATGAAAGATATCTATGCAGTTGTAAGTGGGTTACGGGTGAAATTCTAGTCCCGTATCCCCGTTGCCCCTATAGCGGGCAAAGAACCGGTATGATTTCTTTGCCCGCTATTTTTGGAGATTGTCCTGTGAAATATTCTTTTATCGTTCTTCTTCTATTGAGCATGATTTTTTTTACAGGGTGCGCCCGCAACGACCGGCAATCTGATGCTTCCCGGGACAAGTCGGCCGATAAACAGGCTGATACGACAACCCGGGAAGACCACAGTGAATATGGGTATCATCCGGACACCGAGGTTCCGGAAGGTAAGGGGATCCTCAGCAATGAGAGTGGAGAATTTATCATCTTTAAAAGGTGATCAACCCTCAGGTGCATAGCCGTCAATCTAAGGGGAATTATTTTTTCGGTGCTGCTACCACAAAACCACTGATACCGACGCCCTGGTTATTTCGTTTGTCATGGGCGGTAAAAATAACTCGATAGCCGCCTGCCTCTTTCGGGGTAAAAGAGGTGCCGAAATTACTTGTCTTGTCGGCATATTTTAAGGGCAGTTCCGCAATTATCTTGCTCCCTTTATAAATAGTGGCTTTTACGGTGTAGTCCCTGGCATTCCACAGCGGGGAATCGGCCTGGATCGGGCAGCCGCACATGGGGGTGACAACTGCGGTGATGGGCAGCGTCGCACCCAGAGGAAAGAATTCATGCGCCTCAGGATTATGGGGATGAACAATAAGGCCCGTCATCTCAAAGAGAAGACCGTCTCCGGCGATGTCCTGCCCCGGTAACAACCAGGTTGTTTTCACCTCTTTGTGAATATCAGCCTCGGCACCCATTGGACCGATCACCTCAACCAACAGTTTGAGTGGATCGTCAATGTCAAACTCAAACACGGCCTTGGCGGTTGCTTTACCCTTGGATCTGACCATGCCCCGGGTCACCGGTTGGGTCATTAACAACTTGGTATCTCCTGTGGCGCCCATGATCATACCGCTGGCAAGCACCTGCTCGGTGTAATAATCTTTGACTACAACCTTCATGCCGCCAACCACCGAGCCTATAAATTTGGCATCGTGAGCCAGAGTTCTGACCGTCAACCTGGTCGGTACGGCCCAGGCACTGGCAGCAAATATCCCGGACAGCACCATGACAAACAAACCGGTTTTCCAATGTTTTGACATCTTCCCACCTCCATAAGAAATAAATAAGAAATAAATGAATAACAGCAAGGACGGCAGGAAAAAAAGGAGCACCTTCTCCCCTGCCGAACCCTGAACCTTATTTTCAGGTATTCCGATAATAGGAATATCGAATATTCCTTATTGTGCATATGTTACATATACATATAATACGGCAGAAAAAAAGTGCAAGTGGAGCCGGCCGAGCATGGTAACTGCAACCGCAGCACAGAGGGAATACCTGGGGATGGCGACGTTTTTTTCTGGTATCTTTGAATCATTCATGCTAGCTCTGTTTAATGTCCAGACGCCCTCGAGTAATTGTCCCCGATATTCCTTCCCAT
>DRKH01000114.1 GCA_011051825.1 Desulfobulbus sp. | reverse complement strand
TCAGATAAGGGCACAATTTACGCAATACCGCAGACTGTAACTGTTCAGGAGTGCCTTAGATTTGTTCATTTAAGACTGTGAAGCGTACTTGTGCTACTCGAACTGGCTTAAATGGGCGAAGATGAGGTGCTCCTGAACAGTTACTAGCTGTTGTATGCTCCGCCTGCTTGAAGGCGCGAAGGGTGGTCGGCTCCCGGCTGTTGATCGGAGTTCTCCTGCCGTTGAACGTTATGATGGTGAATGATGAGAAAATAAAGTATTCTTTTAAAAAAATTACATCTATAATGGTTGGAATTATTCGGGGGTGTCGTAATTGTTCAGGGGTACCGCACGGAGTCTCATCCCTCGTTTACCCGGAGTCTCGCAGGCTCGCTTACCTCTTTGCAGGGTCGCGACTGCCCGCATAGAGGGGCTATCGGTGTCTCCGCTTACCTGCGGCCAGTCACGCCTGCACGAATCTATGGCACCCCTGAACACTTACAGGTTTAAGATAGATGAAAACACATAGGTACAAATCCTGTGACCAGTTACGGTGTGTCCTGTTTGCGGAGACTCACGGTAAACGTTTACAATTTGGATGTAATGCCAGGGGCATGACATCCCGGTGAACGGTTACGACTGACGTCTTGGTTACCGATACCGCAAAGGATTCTTAATGCAGTGATTGTAAACCGTGTAATCGGTGAAGTGTTACCGCACGGTGGTTTGGCCGTTTTTTACGTCCATCAGTTCCCAATGGAGAAGAGTAATGAGTGAGAAAACCAGTATTTTGATTCTGGATGATGAACCTATAGTCAGTAAACGATTGCGACCATCCCTTGAAAAAAAAGGCTATGAAGTTGAGACATTTACCCGCAGTGCCGATGCCCTGAAACGGGTGAAAGAGCGGCAGTTTGATATTGTCGTCACTGACCTGAAGATGGAAGGAGTGGACGGTATGCAGTTCCTGACCGAGGTCAAGTCACTGTATCCCGAGACCGAAGTCATTGTCATCACCGGCTTTGCGACCATGGCCACGGCCAGGGAGTCGTTTACCAAGGGGGTCTTTGATTTTCTTGCCAAGCCCTTTAAACTTGGCGAGATAGCTGAGGTCATAGCCAAAGCAGAGGCAAAAATAAAAAAGAGGTAACTGTTCAGGAGCACCCCACGGAGTCTGCGCTCGAAGTCTGCGCTATTTGTTGTGGCTGCAAAGGTAAGAATCTGGTCCAGCCATGCTGGTTTATCAGCTCTTCATCCTGGTCCGATCAGGCCTATTATAATCTCCTGGATACAGGGCAAAAGTTATTTGTTTGGTGAGGTGGAATCCATGTTGAAAACACTGCTGTATGTCAATGAAGATCTGGCTTCGAGTATTGCGCTTCGCTATACCGCCTATTTGAATAAGTTTGTTCCCCTTTACCTCTTTATCTCCCATGTCGAGGAATCGGCTGAGAAAGAACAGGTCGGTACCGGCTGGGTTCGCCGTACCTGGGAGGATGGGGTCGCCTCCAGCGGTAAACGACTTATTGACCGGATGCTCAAAACTGAAAATATTGACTGTCCACTGGCCGGGTCGCCGAAGATTTTTATCGGGGATCGAGAACAAGAGCTCCTCTATGAGCTGCGCAACGGCAAGTATAAACTCTTTATCGAGGGCTATCTGAATACGGATCATCCTGATCAATTTTATGATGTCATCAGTTCGCCGCTGTACACCAATTCCCCCTGTTCTATCCTGGTTGCCAAAAATTTATCGTTCAGCAAAAAGTGTGCCCTGCTCTGTGCCGACAGTGTTGACCCGAAAGTGTTGATTGAAAAAAGTATGGCAATCCTCGGTGAATCGACCTTTGATTTTGATATTGTATTTTTTAAATTTAAGGAAAACGAGCAATTGGTGACCCTGGATCAGAAGGAGGGCGGCAGCTGTCTGCAGGAGGCGGAGTTCCTGCTTACCGAGGCGGGAAAAACGATTGAGCAAACCGTTGTTCTGTCCGGTACACCGGAACAGGTCGGAGATTATCTCAGGGACTATGCACTGGTCGCCTCAACTCTGCCGAGCAGAAAGAGCATGCGGATGTATACCTTGGCCAATTCGGTGTCCTCGGTACTTCTGGTTCGTTGAAATCAGTCCTGACCTGCAGGGAAAACGATATGAAAACCTAGAGGAATTATCATGAAAATACTGGTTGCACTGGATGCAAATGATTACAGCGGGAAAATAATCAAAGATGTTGCCCGACTGGCTCAAAACACCCTGGCAAATATAACTTTTCTCGGGGTTCAGGAGAAATCAACGGAACTTTCGGAAACACTGGCCGGGGCCCTGCTGAAATATCAAAGTGATGTCTATAGCTATTTCAGTCCGGATGACCTGCCCTATGGCGAGATTGCACCTGATCAGTGGCAGGAGAAGGCAAAAGGTGACTGGGTACTTTCATCCAGGGGAATGAAGGAGTTTACCTTGAGGATCCGTGCCGGCAGTATGGCCAAACAGGCCGTTCAAGTTGCAGAGGAAATGGAATCGGTCCTGATCATCCTTGGTTGCAGCGGAAAGTTCGGTTGTGAATGGTATGGCGAGATGAATGTACCGCTTCGGATAGCTGAAGATGCTTCATGTTCCGTTCTCGTTATCAAGGAGGTCAGGAACGCCGACCGGATCGTTTCCATTCTGGACCAGTCAGTGGTCAGTCAGGATTCCCTGGAAATGGTCAATCAGTTGGTTACCCTGCATGACGCCGGGCTCGAAATTGTGGGGGTGAAAGAAAAGAAAGCCAGTAAAACAGATGAAATAGAGCGTCGGATGGTAGAGTTGCTGAAGTATTACAATGACCGGAAAGTCGGTGCCTGGGTCAAGTTGATCGACAGTGAAAAGGTACAGGAATATGTCACTGATTCTTCACGGGAGGCCATCGTTGCCCTGTGGATGGGGGAAAAACAGTCGCTTATGAAAAAGCTTTTTTCCCGGAGCATGGTCGATAAGCTCCTGACAACCACCCAATCAGCTCTTTTTATTCTCCGGTAGAGCATCTCAGGGTAAACACGCTCATCGGAGAGCCGCCCGCGCAGTGATGCCGTTACGGATTTCCTGCTGTTTTCACAGCTTGTTCTGCTTGCTATCGTTGCCGGATGGCATTTCCCGGGATGTTGCTGAAGGGCTAAAGCTGTTCCGGATATCCTCCAGGATGATGTAGAGTGAGGGGATCAGGACCAGAGTGATAAAGGTGGCAAACAGAATACCGAATCCCAGCGAGATGGCCATGGGAATAAGAAATCTGGCCTGGCGGGAGGTCTCGAAGATTATCGGCAGCAGACCGAAAAAGGTGGTCATTGTGGTGAGCAGAATAGGTCGGAACCTGGAAACTGCAGCATTGACCATCCCGGCGTAGCTGTTCTGCCCTTCAAGTTGTTTGCGGTTGGCCAGATCAATCAGGATCAGGGCATCGTTGACCACTACCCCGGCCAGGGCGACGATGCCGAAAAAGGAGATCAGGCTCAGGGAATAGCCCATGATCAGGTGGCCCATAACCGCACCGACGATGCCAAATGGAATGGCGGTCATGATGATTGCCGGCTGGACATAGGAACGGAAGGCCACCGCCAGCAGGACATAGACCAGCAGCAGGGCGACGACCATCCCCCGGGCCAGGGCCTGCATGGATTCTTTGCGGTCGGCCTGTTTACCGGCAAAACTGTAGGCCAGGCCGGGAAAGCGGGCCTGGAGCTCAGGCAGAATCTCGGTTTTTAATACCTCAACCACCTGATCGGTCTGGTCGGGCGGGCTCACATCGGCCGTGAGCTGGATCACCCGGCGTCCGTTTCGATACTCAATTTCAGTATAGGCCGTGCCGGTGGTTATCGAGGCCACGGTCGCCAGCGGCACTTCTCCGCCACCCGGCGTACGGATCATCATGGTTTCCAGCGAACGCAGGTTGTTACGTTCCGCCTCCGGCAGCCGGATCATGATTTTGACCTCATTGCGGCCGCGCAACTGACGGTTGATTTCAAAACCGTAGTAACTGGCCCGGATCTGGCGGGCGACGATTTGCGGACGCAGGCCGAGGCGGTAGCCCGCCGGCAGGAGCCGGAAATCAAACTGCTCCTTGCCCGCGGCAAAACCATCATCAATATCACTGACCATGGGAAATGTGTCCAGGGTCGTTGCCAGTTCACGGCTTGCCTGCTGGAGAACAGCGCTGTCCCGGTGTTGCAGTTCCACGCTCAGTGCCGCCCCTGAACCGGGACCACCGAAGTTGGATTTAAAACGCAGGCTTTCAAGTCCGGCAATGGGACCGGCATCTTTTCGCCACTGTCTGACAAAGTCGGCGGTGGACAGAGGGCGGACATCCGGCGGGGTCAGATAGACCTTGATCCAGCAGCTGTTGGTGCTGACCCGGGAAAGGATTCCCTGTACCAGCTTATCGCCGTCGTTTTTTCGAGCAATGTTTTCGGCCGTATCAAGCAGGCGCTGCTGGATTTTCATGGTCTGCTCCACCGGCACGCCTTCGGGCAGGGTGAACCTGGCATAGGCCTTGTCCGATTCCACCCGCGGGAACATGGTCATGCCCATGCGGCCGCTCTTGATATAGGCCCCGGTGATCAGCAGCAGAACCATGCCGGTGGCCACCGTGATGTAGCGGTAACGCAGGCAGAAGGTGAGGGCTGGGGTATAGCCCTTTCTGATGAGGTGGCTGATTGTGGTACTGATCCCCTGCTGCCAGCTGCTGATAACCCGTCCGATTCGACCGCTGAGCGGTTTCTGGTGGCCCAGGTGGGCGGGGAGCACAAAAAGAGCCTCCACCAGCGAGATCAGAAAGACCGTCACCACCACGACCGGAATATTGCGGAATATTTTACCCATCACCCCGGGGACAAAGTAGAGCGGCATAAAGGTGATGATATTGGTCAGGACGGCAAAGGTGACCGGGACCGCCATCTCCCTGGCCCCGCGTATGGCCGCATCGATTGCGGAATATCCCTGCCGGCGAAGCCGGTAGACGTTTTCACCGATAATAATGGTGTCGTCGACCACGATGCCGAGCGAGACAATAAAGGCAAACAGGGAGACCATGTTGATGGAAACCGCAAAGGAGGGCAGGAAGAGCAGCGAGCCGAGGAAAGAAACCGGTATCCCCATGGTCACCCAGAAGGCGAGTCTGGGCTCAAGGAAGATGCCCAGGAGAATAAAGACCAGGGCAAGGCCCAGGTAGCCGTTTTTGACCAGCAGGCCCAGCCGCTGTCTGTATACCTCGGAGCGGTCGTTGACGGCGGCCACGGAAATGCCTGCGGGCAGAGTGGTTTTAAGCTCGCGGACATGGCGGCGCACTGCGTCGGCGATCGCAATCGGACCCTGGTCACCGACCCGGAAGACCTCGATGCCGATAGCCGGTTTGTGATTGTAGGTCAGCGAATTATCGGTCTCGGCAAAGCCGTCGTTAATGGCGGCGATATCCCTGAGCAGAAGCTGTGAGCCATCCTCGGTGGTCAGGATGGGCAGGGTGCCGAACTCCCGGCCGAGCTCACGGCGTTCCTTCATCCGCAGCTGTACCTGGCCGGAAGTCGCTTTGATGGTTCCGCCGGGCAGGTCGAGCGAGCCCTGGCGGATACGGGTGGCCAGCTCCTGCAGGCTGAGGTTGTAGCTCCGCAGGATGTTCTGGTCAACCTCAATCGAAATTTCCAGGGGCCGGGCTCCGATCAGACCGACCTGGGTGATTCGTTCGTCCTGGAGCAGCTGGTCGCGAACCCGCTCCGCCGTTTCCCGCAGCACCGGACGGGAAAGATCGCCATATACAATAAGGCTGATCACTGATCTGCGGTGGATGGGCATCGAGACCACCGGTTGCTCCGCCTCTTCGGGAAAAGAGGTGATTCGATCGACTTCGCTTTTTATATCAAGGGTCAGCTGCTGCAGGTCCGTGCCCGGCAGGGCCTCCACCCGGACCAGTCCACTGCCTTCTCTGGCCGAGCTCCAGACTTCACTGATACCATTCAGGCCGCTGATGGCCTCTTCCACCGGCAGGATGATGCCATCGGCTACTTCTTCCGGACCGGCACCGGGGTAGGCAACCCGGATTTCCACTTCATCAATGTCAAATTCGGGAAAGACTTCCTGTTTGATCTGCAATCCCCAGAACAGACCGCCGACCAGGAAAAAAAGCATGAGAATATTGGCGGCCACCGGATTGGCGGCCATCCAGCCGATGGGCCCCTGTCCTGTATATCGCTTAAGTTCAGTCACGGGGCTTTTTCTGTCGATCTTTTTTGTCGCCTGTAACAGTGAGTTTCATCCCCGCCACCGGGGCTGCTACCGGGGAGAGGATGATCTGATCCCCCGTCTGCACTCCTTTGGTGACATAGATGAACTCGTCGTCCTGCCGACTGCTGGTTACCTGGCGAATTTCAAGCCTGTTGTCGTCACCGACCAAAAGAACCGTATTGTCGGCCCGGACAGCAGATCGTGGTATTTTACAGCAGTTCATAAGGGTCTTGCCCGGCAGCTTCACCGTGACCACTGAACCGAGCAGCAGGGGGTGATCCGGCTGCTGTTCCAGAGGATTTTTGACTTCCACCAGCAGGCGGGGCATGAGGCCTTTGGGATCGACATCACTCAACAGGCGAAGAAGTCGGCCCCGGTAATGAATGCTTTGCCCGGTTGCCGTAACCGTGGTGATCTCGACCTCGGGAGGAGGTTCATCTTTTTTGGGCCACCGTATCTGGTCGAGATCCCGGCGGGGAACCGAGACCCGGATATGGAAAATTTCGCTGCCGGCAAGCCGGGCCACCGTGGTCCGGGGGCTGACCTGGGAGCCGACAGCCACCTCTTTTTGGAGAACAACCGCGTCAAACGGGGCCTTGAGAACGGTACGGTTGAGGTCGAGTTCAGCCCGTTTCACCTCGGTTTCAGCCGCGGCAAGGGCCGCTTTTGCCTTGGCCAGCTGTGGCTTACGCAGGGCCAGGTCCATGGGGCTCGCTTTGGCCGGAGTCTTCGAGTATTCCCTGATCAGTTCATATTCCCTTTTTGCCACCGCCTGGTTTCCCTCTTCAAGGCGAAGATCCATCCGGGTCTTTTCCAGGGAGTTTCGGCTCCTTTCCAGGGCCAGTTTGAACTCTTCCGGATTGAGCTTGAGGATAACGGCACCTTTTTTCAGGCGGCCACCGGGGGTAAGGGCCGGGCTGATGTACTCGACCCGGCCGGAAATCCAGGGCATCAGAGCCAGCTCTTCGGCCGCCAGCACGGTGCCCATGGCCTCGATCTTTCCGGAGACGTTTTCGGTTTGCAGGGTTGTCACCTGAACCAGGGGTTTCATGGTCCCTGGTATTTTACGGTCGGCAGTCGGTTTACTCCGGACCAGCTGCCGGGCCAGTAGAAAACCGCCAACTGTGATCAGCAGAATAAGACCCAGGACCAGCAGCTTTTGCCGGCGGCTTTTTTTCGGAATCGGCGTGTCCGGCGGCAGAGGATCCTGTTCTGCAGAATGGGTCTGTTTACTCATGGGGTCCATGACCTGGTTCAGGTTTCAGGTAAAAAGGTGTTTGTGGACACATGCTTTCCACGGCAATCGGGCCGCAACACCGGACAATGGAATATGCCGGTTTGCCGAGATTTGGTCATATCCGTTCATTTTGTGTTCGCTCCATGCACCGGTCTGGCGACCGGTTTTTCCGCTGGTGTCAGAGATCCAGGCCAGCTCCCGCCCAGGGCCTTGTGCAGGCTGATTCGAGCCTTGAGCAGGTCGCTGCCGGCCTGGATGCGGTCAAGCTGCAGGGTGATAAGGTTGACCTGTTCCCGGAGCACGGCAAGAAAGTCACTGATGCCGTTTAAGTAGCGCCAGGTTGCTTCCCGGTAGGCGTTTTCGGTGAGCTTGATCTGCTGGTCGATATTGCGGATGGTCCGGCGAAACTGCTGTTCCCTGGTCAGGGCATCCTCCACCTCCCGGATGGCGGTCAGGACCACTTTTTTATAGTTGGCCAGACGTTCATCAACCACGGCCATGGTTCGCGCAACTTCGGCCGTTCTCCTGCCGCCGTCGAATATCGGCCCGCTCAGGCCTGCAGCCAGACGCAGGATCCAGGTGTCGAGCAGGGCGTCGAGGATTCCGGCGCTGTACTGCATGGATGCATCCAGTTGCAGCCTGGGCAGGCGGTCGGCCCTGGCTGCGGCAACGTTCCAGGTCGATGATTGCAGTCGCAGTCCGGCAGCCCTGATATCAGGTCTGCCGGCAAGCAGGTCTGCCGGCAGACCGGTGGCAGGCGTGGGGGTAATTTCCGGAAAGCTGTTTTGGCTGAGTTGCAGCTGATCGCTGGTCGACCGGCCGGTCAGCAGAGCCAACTGGTGCAGGGCCAGCTGCGCCTGGGCGCGAACCGTAATCAGCCCTCCTTCAATGGCCTTGACGGTCTGCCCCTGCTGGTACACATCAACGGCACTGGCTTTATTGGCCATCATAAAGCGCATCTCAATGAGCTCCAGCAGCTCCCGGTGGATGGCCAGCTGTTCTTCCAGCTGAGTTGCCTTCTGGCGGTTGTTGAGCAGGTTGATCCAGGCCTCGGCGATTTGGCCGCTGAGGCTCAGGGCGACGGCACGGGCATCTTCTTGCACGGCCCGGGCAGAAGTTGCGGCGCTTTCGCTGCCCGCCCGAACCCGACCCCAGAGATCCACCTCCCAGGCAGAGTTCAGGCCCAGGAAAAAATCATCAAAGGACTTTTCTTTTCCATCGCCATTTCTACTGCGCAGTGTTGCCCCGGTCCCGGCAGCAGAGAGGTCGGGGACAAGGGCGGCACCGGCCTTATCGGCTGCGGCCATGCTCTGCCGCATTCGGGCCCAGGCAATCTGCAGGTCAGGGTTTTGCTGCAGCCCCGCTGCCTGCAGCCGGTTCAGTTCCGGGCTGTTAAAGTCCCGCCACCAGGGGGCCGGCGAAGGTTGCTGTGGGCTGTAGAGGGAAAACTGCTTTGGAAAGTCGGACGGCAGGGGGGCTGCCACCTGAGGCCGCAGGTCCATACAGCCGCTGTTGGTCAGCAGCAGGAGTACCGGCACCAGTTGGACAAAACGGAATCGGTTCGGCCCGGGGCAGGGAGGACACCGGAAATTGAGGATTGACAAATGCGCTAAAATACGATTAATTATCAAGTTTGGATGTGAGCTGTATAATCGCTCAAATGTGCCGGTAGCCGGTATCTTTTACCTGGATCAACCCAGGGTATTTTCATGAGCTGCCGGACGGTCTGTAGTTTTCTTGAAAATCGACCATGAAATCGTGAGATTCCGGTTGCTTTTCACCGGTTGTCAAGTCGTAACAGTTCACCGGAGGTAACGGAATGAGACAATTCCGGGGCCTGTAAGAGCTGGTCAGCGCTCCGGGATTCGTTCAAGCAGGCAACGAATCTATAGCCCGCGCTTGATCGGTGGTGACTCTCAGGACTTGTTACGAAAAAAACTTTACAATCTTGCTTGTCTTTTCACTCATACTCTTCGCTGCTGAAACAGTTACATAGCGCTGCTATGCGTCTGTTTTACCAACTCGATTATGAGCGAAAATCCTGCGCAATATTTGTAAACTTTATTTCTGCACAAGTCCTTACGTCGAGCCTATGCCCGTCCCATGACGGATCAGGCGTGATCAGACAGCCATTTCCCGCTCCACCGGAGTTTCAGGAAAAAGATGAAGAGTTTCTATAACGTATTTAAATTCAGGAAAGATTCTAACAAAGGAGAACAAAAATGGCAATAACGGTAAAAGCAATCGCCGAGAGCATCAATATCATGGGAACCCGCAGCGGGAATGCCATGAAAGAACGTAATCCCGGTCCGGTTCAGGAGATGGCCAAGGAAGAGAGTGCGGCAGGTGCCACCTATCTGGATCTGAATATTGGGCCCGCCCGCAAGGACGGCACCGAGCTTATGCCCTGGGTTGTTGAGACCGTTCAGGACGTCATTGATACGCCGCTCTGTCTGGACAGCACCAATACCGATGCCATGGCTGCCGGTTTTAAAGTGGTCAAAAACAAAAGTCAGGCGATCATGAACTCCATTTCGGCCCAGCCCGAGCGTATGGAGGCGTTGATTCCCGTTGCCGCCGAATCCGGTTGCGATGTTATTGCCCTGCTCTGGGGGCCGGACGGCATGCCGCGTGATTCAGCCGAGCGGGCCGCAATGTCGGTTGATCTGATGATGGCTCTGAACGAGGCCGGTATTCCCAATGAGAAGATCCTCTTTGATCCCATCGGAACGCCGATTACCCTTGGTGCCGACCAGATCGCCGCCGGCCTTGAGTTTATGATGATGCTGCAGGATATTGCCCCGGGTGCCGGTTCTACGGTCGGACTGTCCAATGTCTCCAATGGAGTGGCCGATAATCTGCGGAAATATCTGGATCGTACCTACTTGATCATGCTGATGAAGTACGGTATCTCCACCGCAATAGTCAACTCCTATGATGCCGAGCTGATGGCTATCTGTAAGGGTGAGCGTCATGATCTGGTCGAGATGGTCCATGGTATGATGGACGGCAATGATCCGGATCCGTCAACCCTTGAAGGAACTGCTCTTGAGCATTACAAAACCTACAAGGCTCTTTCAGGCCAGACCGTTTTCTCCGAGTCCTGGCTGGAGCTGTAACAAAAGGGGCCCATGTGGCTATACCGCAATCCACCCACGGGCACCATATCGTCTATGGTGCCCTTAATGATTATCTGACCGGCGAAGAACTGCCGGACACCGATGATGAACGGGTACGGCAGCAGATGGCCCGGCTGTTGGTGGAGGAGCGAGGGTACAAAAAAGAGGAACTTGAACCGCGTCTGGCGATTGAGACCCGGTTCAATGCAATTTTTGTTCGTTCCGTTATCGACCTGACCGTTCGAATCGAAGGCAAGCGGCTTTTTATCCTCCGCTACGGTCCGGGGTCTCTGGTGACCAGGGAAAAATCGACCGTGGCCGCAGCCCGGATACTTGAACCGGACTACCGGATCCCCTTTGGGGTCGTGACCAACGGCCGGGATGCCGAGTTTCTGGAGACCGGCCGCGGTGTGGTCCTGGCCACCGGTATGGAAGCTATCCCTGACCGGATTCGGGCAGGTGTACTGAGGAAAGAGGCCGTATTTGAACCATACAGGGATCCGGGGTTGAGGGAAAAGGCCATGCGGATTCTCAATACCTTTGACCTTGAAGTGTGCTGCCGGGGCAACAGCTGCAAGTTGCCCTGATGTATTTTTTTCGAGTTGCCAGGGCACAAGGACACGAAATTTTCGTGTCCTTGTGCCTTTGTCATTCAACAATAGAGCTTTGTTACAGAGCAGGAAGGAAAGAAAAATGATTGAAACAACCACATGGAATAAATCAAGCTGGCACAACCATACAGCACTGCAGCAGCCCAACTGGCCGGATAAAGAGAAGCTCCAGGAGGTGCTGCAGACTATTTCCTGTCTGCCGCCGCTGGTGTTTGCAGGCGAGATTCGTGACCTGAAGGCGCAACTGGCCAAGGCCTCTCTGGGCGAGGCTTTTCTTCTGCAGGGCGGTGACTGTTCCGAAGAGTTTGCCCGCTGTACGGCCCCTAATATCCGTGAGACTCTCAAGGTCCTCCTGCAGATGGCTGTTGTTCTGACCTATGCCGGTGGAAAACCGGTGGTCAAGGTCGGCCGGATTGCCGGTCAGTATGCCAAGCCCCGATCCAGCGATACCGAGATGGTAAACGGTGTTGAAGTAGCCAGTTACCGTGGAGATATGGCCAACTCCATCGAGCCGACCGTTGAGGCCAGGATGCCGGATCCGCAGCGTTTGCTGCAGGGGTATAACATGTCGGCTGCCACCTTAAACCTCCTGCGGGCCTTTACCCGGGGTGGTTTCGGTTCCCTGCACCGGGTTCACGCCTGGAACCAGGAGTTCGTCCGGCAGTCCCCCATGGGCCGTTCCTACGAGCGTCTGGCCAAACAGATCAGCCAGACCTTGAAGTTTATGGAGATTATCGGGATATCAACCGACACTCCTCAAATGAAACAGGCCCAGTTCTTTACCTCCCACGAGGCCCTGTTTCTCGGCTACGAGGAGGCGTTGACCCGTGAAGATTCCACCGGCGGCGGTTGGTATGACTGTTCCGGCCACATGTTATGGATTGGTGATCGTACCCGTCAGATCGACGGTGCCCATGTTGAATTTCTGCGCGGGGTGCTCAATCCCCTGGGCATGAAAGTCGGCCCCAAACATGATATTGACGATATCCTTGCCATAATCAACAGGCTGAATCCGGACAATGAACCGGGGCGCATGACTCTGATTACCCGCTTTGGGGCAAAAGAAATAGAGAAATACATGCCGCCGCTGGTCCGGGCCATTAAAAAGGAGGGTATGAGTGTAGTCTGGAGCTGCGACCCCATGCATGCCAATATCCGCAAGGCCGAAACCGGGCACAAAACCAGGAGCTTTGATGATATCCTGTCGGAACTGCGCTGTTTCTTTGAGCTCCACTGGGCGGAAGGGACTGTCCCGGGCGGGGTTCATTTTGAGCTGACCGGTGACAACGTAACCGAATGTACCGGTGGCGCACGCCAACTCGCCGATGCCCAGTTGGGAGACAATTATCTGACCACCTGCGACCCGCGTCTGAATGCCGAGCAGTCTCTTGAAATGGCCTTCCAGATTGCGGAAATGATCCGCAGCTGATTTTTTGTAACTATTCAGATGGGGCACGATCTATGCAATACCACAAACCGTAACTGTTCAGGAGTGCTCCATATCTGTGCTGTCAGGTCAGTGAACTAGAGTTCTCTCTATGTGAATCCGGCCTGATCGTGCAGAGATTGGAGGGCCGCAAACAACATTATCAGATAAACCAGCATGGCTGGACCAGATAAGCGGAGCGAAGCGCAGACCTCGGATATTTAACTTCACAGCCACAACGAACCATGAAAATTACCCGAAACAACATCGTTTCAAGGGCGATTTTCAGATACAAGACCGGTACGGAATGGGAACCTCATGGCGGATATCAACAGTGATATTGAGCAACAGGTCAAACGTGACCAATTGCAAACGCTCTATGCCGAAAC
>DRKH01000113.1 GCA_011051825.1 Desulfobulbus sp. | reverse complement strand
CTTTCTTTTCTTGCCCGCCCGGAGCGCTGGTTGTGGGCCATACATAAGCACAAGGGGACTATTTCGGCCTCGCCCAACTTCGGGTATGAATTCTGCTGCCGCCGACTTGACGACTCCAGACTCAAGGGACTTGATCTCAGTTCCTGGCGTCTGGCCTTCAACGGCGCGGAGCCGGTCAGTTCGGAGACCATCACCAGCTTTGCTGACCGTTTTACACCTTATGGTTTTCGTCCCGAAGCCGCCTCTCCGGTTTACGGCCTTGCCGAATCCTCGGTCGGCCTTGCCTTTCCGCCGCTGGGGCGGGGGCCGGTCATCGACCGGGTCGATCGTGCTGTGCTCAACGAATCGGGCCGGGCGCAGCCGGCACCCGATGATGATCCCTCACCCCTGAAATTCGTGGCCTGCGGCCGGCCGCTGCCCGGTCACCAGATCAGGATCGTTGATGAAAGCGGCAGGGAACTGCCGGACCGGCACCAGGGCGAACTGCAGTTCAAGGGACCGTCGGTCACCGGCGGCTATTACCGTAACCCGGAAAAGAGCCGCAGTCTTTTTTCAGGAGAGTGGCTCCGTTCCGGTGACCTGGCCTATATCGCCGAGGGCGATATCTTTATCACCAGCCGAATCAAGGATATTATTATCCGTGGGGGCAGAAACGTCTATCCCCATGAACTGGAAGAGGCGGTGGGCAATATCGAGGGAGTCCGCAAGGGATGCGTTGCCGTGTTTGCCGTCCGTGACCGGGATTCCGGCACCGAACGGCTGATCGTGCTGGCCGAGTCGAGAAAAACCGATCCGGAGACAAAAGATGAATTGCACCTCCGGATCATCAACACCTCCGTCGACCTGCTGGGCATGCCGCCGGATGAGGTGGTTATCGCTCCGCCGGGTGCGGTACTGAAAACCTCAAGCGGCAAGGTACGGCGGGCCGCAAGCCGGGAACTTTATGAAAAAGGGGAGATCGGCAAGGCAAAACGGGCCCTGTGGCTGCAGCTGGTCCGGCTGACCGTTGCCGGGATCCGGCCGCAGATCCGAAAGCTCCTGCGGAGGGCGGCCGCCTCGGCCTACGCCTCGTACTGCTGGCTGCTGTTCGGGCTTATCGGCATACCGCTCTGGCTGGTTGTGAACCTGCTGCCCACGCTGAAGATGCGCTGGTGGTGCGTGCGCCGGGCCCTGCGGCTGCTTGCTTTTTTGTCCGCGACACCAATACGTATCCGCGGGCTTGACAACCTGCCCCGTGATCAGCCGATCATCGTGACCTCCAATCATGCCAGTTACCTGGACAGTCTTGTCCTGTTTGCCGCCCTGCCGGTGCACTGCAGCTTTGTTGCCAAGGCCGAGTTGTCCGGAAACTTTTTTACCCGGCGACTGCTTTCCCGGCTCGATGTACTTTTTGTCGACCGGTTTGATGTCGAAAAAGGGGTGGAAGATACGCGCAGGATTGCCCGGCTTGCCGCTTCCGGCCGGCGGCCGCTGTTTTTTGTCGAGGGCACCCTGCAGCGAATGCCCGGTCTGCTGCCGTTTCAGATGGGGGCCTTTGTTACCGCGGCTCAGGCCGGAATTCCCGTGGTGCCGCTGACGCTCCGCGGGACCAGAAACAAGCTCCGGGGCGGTTCTTGGTTTCCCCGAACCGGTGCGGTGAGCCTTCGTATCGGTCAACCGGTCATGCCGGCGGGCAAGGACTGGAACGAGGCGGTCAAACTGCGCGACCAGGTCCGTTCCGAGATCCTGCGCCACTGCGGTGAACCGGATCTAGCCGGTGTGTACAGCTCGATTTCGCAGATGGATATTAAACGACAGTAAACCTGCGACCCGACACGATCCATGAGGGAAAGGAAAAATTTTTAGTAACTGTTCAGGAGCACCCCACGGAGTCTACGCTCGAAGTCTGCGCTTATCTACCTCTCTGCACGGTCAGGCCTGATTCACATAGGAACCACTATAGTTCACAGGCCTGACTGCACAGATATGGAGCACTCCTAAACAGTTACAGGTGGTGGTTGGGCGAGTTCTCTGCCCCTACCTGAATAGTTACATCTGAATAAGACAGGGCCGACTTGACACAGGGGGGAATATGAGTTGGAGGAAAGAGACCATCACCGCTGCCCAGCTCGATGAATATGATATTGCCGTCATCGGTGGCGGCATCAACGGCGCCTGCCTCTTTGACCTGCTCTGCCGCAGAGGCTACCGCACGATTCTTCTGGAAAAGGGCGATTTTGCCGGTGGCACCAGCCAGGCCTCGGCCATGATGATTTGGGGCGGTCTGCTCTATCTGCGAAATCTGGATATTCCCTCGGTTATCAGCTTCTCCCGTTCCCGGGATCAGATGATCCGCAACATGACCGAGTGGATCGCTCCCCGCCGTTTCAGGTTCCTGCCGGCAGAAAAAGGGCTGCTCAGCAGGGGCCCCATCCTGTCGGCAATGTATCTCTACTGGTTCCTGGGCGGCTGCAACCGGAAAAGACCGGCCCTTGAACCCCGTTTCCCGGAACAGGAACAGCTGATTCACCAATGCCCCGGCCTGCTTTTTGAAGAGGGAATGCTGCG
>DRKH01000112.1 GCA_011051825.1 Desulfobulbus sp. | reverse complement strand
TGGGGATACGATATCCAGCCGGCATCAACAGCTGCCCTGGACGCGGCCAGGGCAGCACCGAGCTCGTCGGCCAGTTCCCGGATCAAATCAAAGCCTTTTTCACTTTCAAGACCACGACCACCGGCAACCAGGACTTCCACCTCCTGAATATTAACCTGTTCCCGGGTACTGACAACGGTTTCCAGGACCTGAACCCTGGAATCAAGCAGTTGCTCAGGCACCACAACCCGAACAATTTCACCCTGACGGCCGGTATCGGGCTCAAGGGGAGCCATGACCTTGGGGCGTACGGTTGCCATCTGCGGCCGGGTATGCGGACACTCAATTGTTGCCATGATATTGCCGCCGAAGGCTGGTCTGGTCTGCAGGAGCATACCATCCTCCCTGCGGATGGCCAGTTCGGTGCAGTCGGCGGTCAACCCGGCCCCGAGAACAGTCGCCACCTGCGGGACCACCGACCGACCGATGGCAGTGGCTCCGGCCAGGACAACCTCTGGTTTTTCATCCCTGATCAACCGCTCCAGTACCCTGCCGTAGACATCTTCACGGTACTGGCCAAGGGCGGGATCATCGGCCAGGTAGACCGTATCCGCTCCGGCTGCAATCAGTTGCCCGCAGAACCGCTCAACATCCTGGCCAAGCAGCACGGCGCCCAGTGGAACCCCCCGCTCATCGGCAAGGGTTCTGCCGATGCCGAGGAGTTCGAAGGTTACCGGGGCAATGGTTCCATGACGGGATTCGGCAAAAACCCATATTCCGGACCAGGCATCGAGATCAATGTCCTGTTTTTTTTCTCCGCCTTCAATGTGCAGGGCCTCGGGTTCACAGCCGTCGACACAGGTTCCGCACAGGGTACAGCTCTCGTCAACCACGGCACAGCCGTCGACGACACGGATGGCGCCGAAGGGACAGTTTTCTTCGCAGACCCCGCAACCAATACATTTATCACAATCAACAGTCAACATGTTCGTTCCTGAAATCCCAGAGGAAAGAGTTTCACCTGATCGGCGGTTATTTTCGATTACAGATAGACCGTCAACCGCTCCACCAGTTGATCGACCTGTTCTTCGACACTGCCTGAAAAAACCTGCCGATCTCCCCGGGGTTCCGGAGAAAATACCCGAACGACCTGGGTGGGTGATCCAGCAAGTCCGATGCATTCTTCCCGTGCACCGATATCGGCAGCAGTCAGGGCTGTAATCTCCGCCTTCTTCGCCCTCATCTTGCCTTTAAGCGAGGGAACCCGCGGCTGGTTGATATCTTTAACTACGGTCAACAGGGCAGGTAACGGAAGCTGAACCACATCGTACCCGTCATCCATCATTCGCTCGACAATGATCGCATCGGCGGAGGCCTGCCGGGTCTTCTGCACACAGGTCACATAGGGAAGGTTCATTCGAGCGGCAAGACCGGGACCGACCTGGGCCGTATCGCCATCAATGGCCTGTTTACCGCAGAGAATCAAATCATAACCACCGATCTTTTCTATGGCTTTGGCAAGGGTATATGATGTTGCCCAGGTATCGGCCCCGGCAAAGGCACGATCAGAAACAAGCACCCCGTGATCCGCACCACAGGCAATAGATTCCCGAAGCACATCCTCGGCCTGGGGCGGACCCATGGTCAAGACGGTCACTGTTCCACCAAGCTGCTCCTTCAGACAGACAGCCTCTTCCAGGGCATGGCGGTCAAAGGGATTCATAATCGCCTCGACCCCTTCTCTGGCCAGAGTGTTGGTTTTCGGATCCAGCCGAACGTCTTTTGCGTCTGGAACCTGTTTAACACAGACTATGATTTCCATAGGGTATCACTTTGCTTAACTTGAAATATTCTCTTTTCGCTTCCTGCCGGCGGCCCTTGAAAACAGGCAGACACTCAGGAGTACTCTTTATTTAATTCCTGACCGATGACATTACGTTGAATCTGATTGGTGCCCTCATAGATCTGGAGAATTTTGGCATCACGCATCATTTTTTCAACCGGATATTCCTTCATGTAGCCATAGCCGCCAAGGACCTGAACCGCATCGGTGGTGACCTTCATGGCCATATCGGTAGCAAAGACCTTGCTCATGGCTGAAATCTTGCTCATCTTCCTGGGATGCGCATCTATGTGACGGGCGGTGGCGTAAATCAGGGCCCTGGCAGCTTCCAACTGGGTTGCCATATCAGCCAGCATGTGCTGCACAGCCTGGAAACCAATAACCGGTTTACCGAACTGGACCCGCTGTTTGGCATAGGTGACCGATTCATCAACAGCCGCCTGGGCAAGGCCGACACCTAATGAACCGATACCGGGCCGGGAGAGATCAAGGGTTTTCATAACGGTAATGAAACCGGTGCCCTTGCGACCTACCAGACGATTTTTAGGGATCCGGCAATCTTTCATGATCAGTTCACGGGTGGCGGAAGAACGGATGCCCATCTTGTCTTCTTTTTTGCCGTATGAAAAGCCGGGATCACCATCTTCAACAACAAAGATTGATGCGCCCCGGGCGCCTTTGCTCGGATCGGTCAGGGCGATAATACTGTAGACCTGGGCCTCGCCACCATTGGTGATCCACTGCTTGGTTCCGTTGAGCACCCAGTGGTCGCCGTCTAAAACCGCTGTGGTCTGCACCCCGGAGGCATCGCTGCCGGCATTGGCTTCAGTCAGACCAAAAGCAGCCCATATAGTACCGGAGGCAATGCCCGGCAGATATTTTTCCTTCAACTCCTTACTGCCGGCCAGCATAACCGGATAAATCCCCAGCGCATTGGCGGCAAAACTTGTCGCAATCCCCACACACCCTCTTGCCAGCTCCTCAAGGGCAAGCACCATTTCAAAACAGCCACCGCCCAAACCACCATATTCTTCAGGGACAAAAATACTGAACAGGTCGGCTTTTGCCATGTCCCGCAGGACGTCGGTCGCAAATTCATTTTTCTCGTCAAGCTCGGCACGAACGGGAAGTATTTTCTCATTGGTCAAGTCCCGTGCGGTCTCAACGATCATCTGTTGTTCTTCAGTTAAAAAATAATCCACCCATGCTCTCCTTCTCTACCTTGACAAAAATCAATAACGGGGTTCAAGTTCCACCGCAGCACCTGTCTTAACATATGGAATCCAGATAAACCGGCATGGCCCGCGACCACGTAACCGTTCACCAAAAGTAACAGAGTTCACTAATCCTGAGGCGGTAAGCGGTTACCAGTGCCCCGGATTCGTTCAGCTAAGCGAAGCAGAGACTCCGGGTAAGCGAGGCACGAGACTCCGATAGCCCGCCTATGTGAGCCGGCCTGAGCAGATAAGCGCAGACTCCGTGGGGTGCTGGTGAACGCTTACGCGGGCACAACAAACTATGATAACAGAAGGCAGAAAGCTGCCGCAGGCATAACCGCCGCAACCGGTAACGAAACAACTCGCCCCCACCCAGGCCCTCGTTTGTTTCAACGCAAATCACCTACCAATGCATAAGTAATGCACCCCAGGTGAACCCTCCTCCAAAGGAACAGAATAAAACCAGGTCTCCCGGCTGCAGAGTATTCCTGCGGTTGACCTCATCAAGGGCAATGGGAATACTGGCAGCAGAGGTATTGCCGTAGCGATCAACGTTGACATAGACCTTATCGGCTGAAATTGCCAAACGTTCCATCAGCTTATTAAGAATACGTATATTTGCCTGGTGCGGTATAACAAGAGCAAGGTCGTCAACGGTCAGGTTTTCCCGGATCAAAAGCTTTTTTACAGCCTCTTCCATGGATCGAACCGCAAATTTAAACACGTCACGACCGGACATCTGGATATGACAGCCCTGATAATTCTTCTGCACCAGGTCAGGATTCAGACTTTCCGAACTGTCCATATAGAGAAGGTTCCAGAGCCTGCCATCGGAATACAGCTTTGAGGCCTGGACCCCACGGGAATCGGAACCGGTAAGCACGACAGCACCGGCGCCATCTCCAAAAAGGATACAGGTATTGCGGTCACTCCAGTCGACATGGGCGGAAAGGGTTTCCGAACCGATCAGCAGAATTTTCATGTCCGGCCGGGCCGTTATATATTTATCCGCCAGATCAAGCCCATATAGAAAACCTGAGCAGGCCGCATTGATATCAAAGGCAAAGGCGTTTTCGGCGCCGATCTCCGCCTGGACAAAACAGGCCGTGGACGGCATCATCATATGGGGCGAAAAGGTAGCGACAATGATCAGCTCAATCTCCGTCGCCGAAGTGTCGGCCATGTCCAGTGCTCTTTCCGCAGCCCGGGCAGCCAGATGAAAATTTTCTTCTCCCTTGGAGGCAATCCTGCGGGTACGGATACCGGTTCTGCTGGTGATCCATTCATCCGAGGTATCTACAATTTCCGCCAGATCATCATTGGTCACAACTTTTTCGGGGAGACAGGAGCCGGTTCCGAGCAGGGCAGCATGTTTCATAGTCATCCAATCCTGCTAGGCGTTATACTCGGCCAGCGTCTGAGAAATACCATCGTTAACCCGGTGCTGGACCATGTCCGCTGCAACAAAAACAGCATTTTGAATCGCAGTGGCATCCGAGGTTCCATGGCAGATTATACCGACTCCGTTGATGCCCAGCAGAGGAGCACCACCATATTCGGCGTAGTCGAGGCGTTCTCGAAATCTGACAAAGGCATTTTTGATGAGCAGGTATCCGATCTTGGCCCGCCAGCTTTTGAGGATTTCCGTCTTCAACATCTGCATGGCAGCCTCGGCCAGTCCTTCACTGATCTTCAGTGAAATGTTACCGACAAAACCATCACAGATGATTACATCCACATCGCCCTTATAGACATCACGGCCTTCGACATTGCCGATAAAATTCAAAGGACCTGAACTGAGCAGAGCATGGGTTTCCTTGATCAGGGCATTCCCCTTGCTTGCCTCTTCGCCGATGCTGAGCAGGCCGATCCGTGGCCGGTCAATTCCGTTGAGCAGGCTGGAGCATGAGGCGGCCATGATGGCAAACTGGAGCAGATGCTGCGGTCTGCAGTCAACGTTGGCCCCTATATCCATAAGCATAACCGGTTCCTTGAGGGTCGGGAAAAAGCTTGCTATACCTGGACGGGATATCCCTTTTAAACGGCCGAGTTTACGAATGGCTGCGGCCATGGTTGCCCCGGAATTACCGGCGGAAATAACGGCATCCGCCTTTGCATTCCGGATCAGCTCAAAACCGACCATGACCGTGGAGTCCTTCTTCTTGCGGATCGCCTCAACCGGAGACTCATCCATTCCGATGACTTCAGTGGCGTGTTCAAAAAACAGACGATCACTGATACCGGAGGAGTCTCCTATGATTTCAGCGACCTGTTTTTCAAGAAAATCCCGGGGCCCGACAAGGACAATCTCGACGTCCTCTCTTTTCCTCAAGGCGGCAATGGCCCCCCGAACCGGCAGCTCGGAACCGAGATCGCCCCCCATGGCATCGACTGCAATACGCACGGGCGCTGCTTAGCTCAGCTCATCCTCAAGGCGGATAACACTCCTGCCCTTATATGTACCACAGCCGCCGCACAGCTGATGCGGCATTTTAGGTTCCCCGCACTCCGGGCACTGCCCGACGCTTGGTCCGGTTAAGAAATCATGGGATCTCCGTTTTCTGGTACGTGAACGTGAATGTCTTCTTTTTGGTAACGCCATTGTATTCCTCCATCGTCCTCCCAAAGGGTTTCGGGACAGACTGATCTACTGTAAAGGCCGCCTGCCCTGAGCAGACGGACGGTTTGTTATTTATCTTTCGTTTTGTAACCGTTCACCGGGATGTCATGCCCCTGGCATTACATCCAAATTGTAAACGTTTACCAGTGCTCCATATTCGTTCAAGCAGACCGACGAGTCAGGTAAGCGAGGAACGAGACTCCGATAGCCCGCTATGTGAGGAGCTCTGATCGGACGAAGATGGGGTGCTGGTGAACGTTTACTTCGTTTTCAACGCTGCGAGTACGGCAAAAGGGCTGTTTTTCATATCCCTCCCGCAATCACAGGGGTCGTCATTTAAATTGTTACCGCACTGCGGACAGATTCCCCGGCATTGCTCGGAACAGATCTGCCGGACCGGTAAAGCCATGTACAACTGCTGTCGGACGATATCCTCCAGGTCAAGAACCGGTTCAGCCAGTTCCACAACATCCAGTTCTACGGCCGTCAGGTCAATTTCCTTGAGATGACCATGCTCCACATCCGCCAGTTCATAGATCAGATGCATATTCGAATGGACCTGAAAGGGAAAACCGACCAGACAACGGTTACAGTTCAGCAGCACGACGGCCTGCAGTGTGCCCTCCAGGACGACCCGGTTTTTTCCCTTTCTCTGCAGCGTACAGGACAAGTCGACGGAGCCCTGTAATTCAAAATCTCTCTTGTCACAGGGAACCGCCAGGTTGTTGAACGTGTACGTGGCACCGGTCGATGATATTTCTGAAAATGGAATTTTCAAGCACCCTCCGACCATACATTGCTTTCAACAGGTAACGACACAACACAATAGTATACACAAAATAAATAACTCCTGCCATTATAAAATAATATCACCCGCAAAAGAGATGGCCGGAAGGAACAGGAGTATTGGAGAATCGGACAGATCTGTTGATATGATGCAGGGACGGAGGTTGTATTTATCCGTAAACAGACGGGTTC
>DRKH01000111.1 GCA_011051825.1 Desulfobulbus sp. | reverse complement strand
TGGGTCGAGGAGAGCAGAAAGGTCCGGCTGCGCATGTCAGCCAACAGGTCGCGGAACTGATTTTTGTTCAACGACTCCGAACTTGCAGAGATACCGGCAAGTACACGATCCTGATCCTGCCGGGTCTGCAGGCGGCCGATGAACCAGGTCCCGATATTGGACAACCCCTTATAGTCGAGATCAACGGGATTCTGGGTTGACAGGACAATACCCAGGCCAAAGGCCCGGGCCTGTTTTAACAGCAGCAGCATTGCCTTTTTTGCCGGCGGATTGGCACTGGGCGGAAAGTAGCCGAAAATTTCATCCATATAGAGCAGGCAACGCAGGCTGCTGCTGCCCTCCTGCCGACGCATCCAGGCAAGCAGACGGCCAAGGAGCATGGTCACAAAAAACATCCGCTCCTCATCACTTAAATGGGCTATGGAAAAGATGGAATGGCGGGGTTTACCGGATTTTGTGTATAGAAAAGAGTCTATCTGCAGGGGTACCCCTTTGGTCCAGCCGGAAAAGGAGGGACTGGCAATGATGTTGTTGAGCGCCATGGCCAGCTCCATCCTTTTGGACTGGGGATAAAAGCTTTCCAGAGGAAAAACTCCAACCTTGGCAAAGGGCGGTTTGACCACGCTGCCGATCAGACTCTCCATATCCAGATCTTCCTGATTGCGCCAGTGATGGAGCAGGATGGAGGAGAGCAGAATATGCTGTCGGCTCTTCAGGGGATCCGCCTTGATCCCCACCAGAATCAGCAGGGAGGAGACTGCGGAGTTGACCAGACCGGCCATGACTTCATCATCACCTGCAATTTCCGGCCCGGGTGCCCGCAGGCTGTCGAGTACCGAGACCGGCCGGCCGACACTGGAACCAGGTGTATAGAGAGTGAACTCCGTATGCTCATGCATCCGGGCAATACGGGCTTTATCCTGGCCCCAGGAGGCCAACCCCTGTTTCCATTCCGCCGCCGTCCGGCCTGCAAGTTCAGCAGTTTCCACCCCCTGCTGCCGGGCCTTGTCGGGATCGACCCATGGTTCAAAATCGGCAGGGGCAAGTTTCGGAAACGAGAGCAGCAGGTTAGCCATATCTCCCTTGGGATCAATGATAATTGCCGGAATTTTATCCAGGGCCGCCTCTTCAAGCAGGGCAATCCCGAGGCCGGTTTTGCCACTTCCGGTCATGCCGAGAATAACGGCATGGGTTATGAGATTTTTATTTTTATACAACAGCGGCAGACTGGAGGTCTCCTTGCTCAGCGGATCCAGTTCGCGGCCGAGATAGAAGAGATCCATTTTTTCAAAATCCGGCAGTTCAGGCACAATAATTCCTCCCATCTCTCTATTTCATTGAATCCCCATGATGTTTCTGCTTCAATACCAAAAGAAACAAAAAAAACAGGTACACGGGACATAGAATGGCCGATGCAATAACAAGATTTTACCAGGAACAATTCCCTGATGCAAAGACGAAAAGTACTATTTTGCAGACGCCCTGTCCCTTCTGCAGCAGCCGGCAGATGGCGGACCAGGGAACGCTGATCGTCTTCCTTAACAATACCAGTTACTTCCATGGATATTTTCGCTGTACAAACCGCTGTGTTCCCGGAGGATTTCCCCTCCATTTCGGCCGTCTGAAAAAGATCCGGTTGCAGCAGGTTCCCGGTTTTGATCCGGATCGGGATTACAGTGCATCCCAGGTGGAATACCCGATTACGAATATAAATGGTGAGATTTTAGATTTCAGGGATAAGATGACCACCCGGCTCTATGACCGTTTCTCCGAAATGGGTATCAGTCGGGAAGTGCTGGCGGAAATGAAGGTCGGCTACAATGGCCGGTATCTCATCTTCCCCTATGTCCAGGATGACGGCAACTGTTATTCGGCCCACTGTGTCCATCCGGACAAACCGGAGGACAGCTTCTGGTATGGAGATGAACAATTCTTCCAGGAAACATTTCGGATTTTCAACAGTGGCGATATCAAAAGCTGTGAAAACGGCAGCCTGGTTATCACCGAGGGAGAAGAAAATCTGCTGGCCTTAAAACAACTCGGCCTGCCCTGCATTGCCCTGCCAAGTATCGCAGACCTTGTCCAACTTGATCCCGATCGCCTGCAATGGCTGAGCACGCTGTTTCTTTTTGTCAACCACAACCCGGAGTCGGAAACAGCGGCCCGCCGTTTTGCCGAACGCGTCGGCCACAAGGTTCGCCTTGTTCGCTGGCCCCAGGAGTACCCGGCTAAGTATACAATAAAGGCCCTGGCCGGCGACAACAAAGAGACGTTCCGGTCAACCGCCTTTACCCTGATCCAGGGGGCCCGTTCTTTTTCCCCTTTTGGATCACCTGAGCACGAACACCTGCGATTTACCGAACAGCTGCAACTGGATGCGGGCAGCGGTTACGAAACCATGCAGTCGGGCTTTACACTTCTGGACCAGGCCCTGGGAGGGATCCACGGCATTAATATCATGGGTGGCACACCCAAAGCGGGCAAGTCCTGCTTTTTTATCCAGATAGCCTCAAACATGGCCCGCAAAAAAATCCCGGTGATCTACTATGATTTTGAAAACGGACGGCAGAAAATTTACCTGCGCACCCTCAGCCGCCTGAGCCAACTCTCGACGGAGCTGATTAAACAGGGCCCCGGGGAACAGGAGAAAAAAACAACTTTGGCAAAAGCCCAGCAACAGTTGAAAGACATGCTCCCCTGGTTCAGGGTAGTGACGGATCGAAAATTAAATCCGGAACTCATGCGCCGCCACATTGATTTTCTCCGCCATGAAACCCATTCCGACTACACCCTGGTGGTGGTTGACAGCCTGCACAAACTGCCGTTTAAAGATTTCTCCGAACGGAGGACAGGTATAGACGCCTGGCTGCGGCAGTTTGAAGCCATCCGTGATGAACTCAATGTTTCCTTTTTAATTATTTCAGAGCTTTCCCGCGGTAGCGGCGGCCAATATGATGACCAGCCGCACATGGGTTCCTTTAAAGGTTCCGGCGACATCGAATACTCGGCCGATAATGCCATGATCCTGATGCCAAAATGGGATCCATTCGACACCAGCCCCCCTGAAAACAGACTCAATGAGCTGTGGCTTGTTGCCAGCCGTGAACAGAGCCCGGGCAGGATAAGCTCCTACCGGCTGGACTTCCCCTACTGGGGCTTTATTGAAGAGGGATAAACCAGCATGGCCGGACCAGATAAGGAACAGAGATTAAATAACGTGGACAATATCGTGCTCAGCTTTAGAGTTCGCTCAACAATAACTTCGTAGAGGTGAGGTGTAATGTGGACATTTAGAGAAGTGATCTGATTGCATGCAACCGCAGGCGAAGCAGGGCTACGCCTACGGATTGGATACTTGAAGATCGCTTTTCTAAATTTGATTACCACCATTCCTCAGCAACGAGGGATAACATCGCTACAGCTATAATCTCAAATCGCATTTAGCATCGCTTATGCCTGATTTCAGGTCAATTCATTGTTTAAAAAAAGCGATGGTATCCCTGATTTCATTCAAGCTGAGCTTTAGTGGTAATCAGGTTTCTAAATGTTCAAAGTGCGCCTTAGAATGCGAAGTTATTGTTGAGCGAGCCCTTAGGTCAGACAAGACCATTCTCGCAGCACCGCCAAAGGCGGGAAACTTTAAACTCGGAACCCGGAACTCGAAACGCGCCATTTTCAGATAAACACCCATGCCTTGCCGGCACAACGAACGATGAAAATGTTTTCTTTATGGAGCACTCATTTACCCGCAGAGCGGGTGGGCAACCTTGTGTTAAAACCAAATATTAATTTGTTACACCGCAGAGCGGTGCAACAAGACCATTCTCGCAGCACCGCTCTGCGGTGCTGCGTTGCATCCAGGCGCTCCGCGCCGATTTTCGGATAAAATCAGCACTCCGGACGGTCAAACTCAGTTTTGATTTACAATTTTGAAATCGGC
>DRKH01000110.1 GCA_011051825.1 Desulfobulbus sp. | reverse complement strand
CTGGTGGTCGCGGTCAGAAGTTCAGCTTGTAACTCACGCCCGGGCGGCAGACTCACACAGTCCAACTCAAGGCTTTGCGCCACAAAATAGTCCAGATCATTTGACAGCAGGATACCGGTGCTGACGCAGTATCCCTTTTTGGCCAGCATCCGGAATACGGCAGCGCCCAGGCCCATGCCTCCGACGACGAAAACCCTTTGTCCCCCATCCTGGCCACGAATTTCAATGGAACCAAGATGATGACTGAAACAGGCGGAATCAAAATCATACAGCTCTGCTACCGTCTTCGAGGTGAGGACTTCTTCGGGATATCCCCAGGCGGTGATTACACCTTCCTTGACCAGGGCTACCCGGTCGGAAACCTTGGCGGCTATATCCACATCATGCAGAGAGGCAATGACGGTAATATACTTGCTTCGACAGAGATTGCGCAGGATGGCCATGACCTCCACCCGGTGTTTGAGATCAAGATGGGCGGTGGGCTCGTCCAGCAGGAGAATTTTTGGTTCCTGGGCCAGAGCCCGGGCCACCAGCACCTTCTGCCGTTCCCCGTCACTTAAGCTGGCAAAGTCGCGCCGGGTCAGATCATCGGCCCGGACGGCGGCCAGTGATTGTTCAATCACCCTTTTGTCATAATCGGTGAGACGACCAAGAAAATCGGTGTGGGGGTAGCGGCCCAGAGCCACAAACTGAAACACGGAAAAGAGCGGTGGAGTTACCCGGTCGGTGAGTACCACGGCCATGATTCTGGCAAGCTCGGCCTGCGTGAAGTCGTTTAAGGACCGCCCGCCCACTGTAATGGTGCCGGTAACCGGCTCAAGATGACGGGTCAGGGTTCGGAGCAGAGTGGTTTTACCGGCGCCATTGGGCCCCAGCAGGGCAATGAAATGCCCGGCTGAAAATTCCAGATTAATGTTCCTGATCACCGGCGTGGCCTTGTAACCCACGGTCAGGTCATGGCAGGACAGCACAGGAGTACTGTTTGTCGGCTCATGGTTTTTCATAGTTTTACCTGTTTTTTCATAAGAAGACTGATGACCACCGGTGCACCGAAAAAGGCGGTAATGGCAGACAGAGGCAGTTCCACAGGCGAGAGCAGGGAACGGGCAACAAAGTCACACCCGCCGGCCACCAGCGCCCCCATGAGCATGGCGCCGGGAACGAGAATCCTGTTGTCGGAGGTTGCAAAAATCATCCGGGCCATATGGGGGACAGCCAGACCGATAAAGGCCACCGGGCCCGCCATGGCCGTGACCATGCCGGCCAGGGCACAGGCGCAGGAAAGGATCAATATTCTGAACCCACGGATATTGATCCCCATGGAAAGGGCATACTCTTCACCAAGGAGCAGACCGTTGAGTGGTTTTGAAAGGAAAAAAACAGCGGTCAGCAGGCAACCACCGACCAGGAGCAACAGATAAATCTCATTCCATTTGAAGCCGGAAAAACTGCCGAGCTGCCAGAGGACGAACCCCTTTACCTGTTGTTTTTCAGCAAGAGCGGTGAGCACCGAAGTGACGGCATGGCAGAGATACCCCATCATCAGACCGACTATGAGCAGGGTTATACCGCTTTTTACCCGGGCGCCGATGGCCACGACAATGGCCATTACTCCATAGGCCCCGATTATGGCGGCAATGGTAAGGGTAAAGGGACTGACGATGTGCAGCTGCATGGTCAGGCCGGTAAGCAGAACCAGTGAGGCCATGAGGGTCGCTCCGGAGGAGATGCCGAGAATAAAAGGCCCAACCACCGGGTTGCGGAAATAGACCTGCAGGAGGAGGCCGGAAACCGCCAGAAAACCGCCGCAGAGCAAACCGGCAATGGCCCGGGGCAGCCGGATCTTCCAGACTATAAGGCTTTCGGTACTGCCATTCGGGCTGATGAGGATATGGTGGAGATCAGACAGGGACAGGGGGATGGAACCTGAGCAGACATTAATCACCAGTATGATCACAGCCCCGAAACCGAGCAGCAGAAAAATCGGCACGGGTGAACGGTTATCGAGTATCCCGGTCCTGACCATAGACAACTTTTTCATTTTCCTGCCTCCGCCACAGGGTCGGTTTCCGGCAGTTCCTGAAAATATCTGAGCGTATAGCCGGGGTAGAGATCCGGATAAATAATGGCGGCAAGCTCGGTGAATATTTCATCCAGCTTATCACCGGACTGGGCATAATCGGGCAGCGGGGCGTACACCTTGCCTTCAGGGGACAGAGGTTTTATCCCGGCCATTAACGGCGTCAGTCCGGCCAGGGCCGCCTTGGACGTCGCGCCGGTCTTTGGCGTGCGATAGGTGAAGTAGAGGTCCGCGTCTTTACCGCTGTATAAAAAACGCTCCATGGATATTTCGATACAGGAGGTGCCATAGACATCATCAAACAGGTAACCGGCCTGAATCAGCCCCACCAGTTCCCCGATCCAGGAGTTGCCCGGCTCCACCAGAACCCGTTTTTCATACATATCGCCCCACATGACCTTGGGTTTGATGATTTGTCCGGCAGTACGTAGCTTGATGTCAGCCAGGCTTGTACTCACTCTTCTGAAAAAGGCCTCCGCTTCCGGTTCCCGGTTGAAAAACGGGGCCATGAATTTGACAAAACTCATGCGGGCATTGAGACACATGGCCACCGGGGTAGTGGTGACGACGCAGGCTATCCCCAGTTCATCCAACATGGGAATAATGCCAGGGTCCCAGGTAAGCACCAGTTCAGGATGTTGTTGTTTAAGCCGTTCAAAATCAATGGCATTGGCAGTACCCAACCAGGCTATCCGGCCCGATTCCATACCCTTGCGGACATCATCCACATACCATTTTTTCTCGGGCGTGGTCACGCCGACCAGGGTTTCATCGAGAACGCCCAGGGCACGCAGGGTGGCCACATCAAAAAAACCATAGGCCGCCACCCGCCTGACCGGCGTTCGGATAATCATAGAGGGGAGATATCCCTCAGGTACCGGCGCCCCTCGTGGCACAAGGGCAAGCACCCGTCCGGCCCCGTCTCTTGCCAGGGTTAACTCAGGGCTTTTACGGGTAATGGTGAATTCTCCGATCTGGAGAAAAGATTTTTTGCGTTTGTCCCCTGTTGCCTTGTGATTACGGTCACAACCGCTAAACAGAAAAATGACGCAGATGAGACAAGGGATACAAAAACGGTTCATGAAAGACTCCTCGGCATCCTGGAACCGGTTCGAAAAATAACATAGCCGAGCATGCCCAGGATAAAGATGACAATACCGGCAAAATAAAGAGGTGCACCCGGATCCTGCCGGACGTCGATGATGATGTAGCGGGCCCGGGTCATGGAACTTATGCTCCCGGGGGAGAAGCGTTGCAGGAAAACCATATAGCCCTGGAAACGAACAGGATCGTTAAACCCCAGGGGGGCGGTTCGCTCCTTTCCGTTTGCTGCCAGATGCAGCTGAATTTCAGGCGCGATAATCCGGCCTGAAAAGGATGCCAGTCGCGTACCTTCATAAACGGGCAGTTTCATAGTCACAAGTTCCAGCCGCAGAGGAGTCCCGACAATGGCAAGTTCCCGGCCCGGGACAATGGTCTGGCTCGGGAAGACCCGGGTCAGGGTGTAACTGAGCAGATAACCGCACAGAATGGCCACCATACCGATATGCATGACATGGATGGAAAATATGAAACAGAGGACGCGGCCTTTTCCCTGTTGCCGCCACCGACGCCAAAGGTGGAACAAGCGGTCCGTGGTGCAGAGCAGGGTGTTGAGCGCCAGGAGCAGCAACAACAGCAAAAGGAAAAACAGCCATCCGGTGCTCTTGAAATTCGCCATGCCATAGGTGGTCAACCAGGGTAGGATTCCCTGGCTGTTCATGGGCTCAAAAAGTGCACTTT
>DRKH01000109.1 GCA_011051825.1 Desulfobulbus sp. | reverse complement strand
TATTGGTGTCCGGACTGGGGCTGGCAACAATATCAGCCCCGAATGTCTGCATGATGGACTTCCGGTACGGCTTCTGATCAAAGGAAACCCGAACCATGTACACCTTGCAGTCCAGGCCGAATTTTGAAGTGGCAAGGGAGAGTGCTGAGCCCCACTGACCGGCACCGGTTTCCGTGGCCAGCCGTTTAACGCCTTCCCGCATGTTGTAATAGGCCTGGGGTACGGCCGAGTTCGGCTTGTGGCTGCCGACCGGAGAAACACCTTCATTTTTGAAGAAAATTTTGGCCTTGGTGCCGAGGGCTTCTTCCAGCTTGTTGGCCCGAACCAGGGGTGACGGCCGCCAGATCTTATATATTTCCTGCACTTCCTGCGGGATCTCAATGAACCGTTCCTGGCTCATCTCCTGTTCAAGAAGCCCCATGGGAAAAACAGCAGCCAGCTTTTCCGGGGCCATGGGTTCCTTGGTTTCCGGATCAAGCGGCGGCAGCAGACCGCCTGGAATATCCGGTGCCACATTATACCAGCTGGTCGGCATTTGATCTTCACGCAGGATTATTTTCTTCATGCTCTCTCCTTAAAAAATAAAAACTGATCAACCTGAAATAGACATTTTTAGCTTTGTAGCGCAAAACAGGGCATTTCTCAAACATTCTGTTTATAGTTCTTGCACCGCAGTCTTTTTTATTCGGGCAACCCTGGCCTGATCAGGGGTCAGACCGAAAACTTTTTCCAACAGGACCAGCGGACTGATCCCGGCCTGACTGTGCCGTTGAACAAGGACGAGTTCCAGCGTATGCCCTTCCTTGATAACGGTCTGAACCAGGGGACGGACATCCAGCTGCTTTCGTTTTCTCTTTCGAATCCGCTCAATAATATACTCTTCTGCAGACAGAAAGGCGCCGATCCGGTCCGCAAGATCCGGATATTCTCCAGCCGGCAGGACAACCTCATAGCTCACCTGCTGGTCAACCTGCCGGGCCTTGCCGACGAGTTCGACATTCGACACCCGGATGGTTTGCGGAAATTCGCGGTTTAAGGCCTCCACCGTCTTCTGCTGATGGTTGAGCGGACGGGCAAGATCAACATCAAAATATTCGACCAGACTCTCTACACCCACCGGCAGGGCCTGGCTGAACGAGACCTTGGGCGAAGGATTAAACCCCTTGGAAAACAACACCGGCAGCCCTGCCCTTTTCAAGACCCGGAAAACCAGCTGCAGCATCTCAAGATGACCGTAAAAGCGGCTGTCTTGCAGGCGGGAATAGGCAAACCGATAGCGAAACGGGGTTTGCTCCTGTTCTTTCTGCTTCTCCCCTCTGACAAGGGCTCCGCGGTCGGCAGAAAAATCTTCACTGGGGGTATTGACCACCGGCATAACGGTCTTGAAATCACAAAGTCCGCATTTGCGGCAGCCATGGTTCCGGCAATCCGGCGTATAGGCCCGCTCCAGGGCCCGCTGCCATTCCTGCTCAAGAAACGCCCGATCAACCCCGCACTGGAGATGATCCCAGGGCAGCGGTTCATCCATTGCCCTGGCCCGCAGGTACGACTCCATATTGATTCCGCAGCTGTCGGCCGCCTGCTGCCAGTTCCGGAGGTGGAAATGCTCGGACCAGCCATCCAGCCTGACCCCGGCCTGCCAGGCCGTTTCAATCAACTGCGAAAGTCTGCGGTCTCCCCGGGAAAAAACACCTTCCAGAAACGAGGTCCGGGCATCGTGCCATTTCAGTTTAAACCCCTTGCGCGGCAGCAGCTTTTTGAGCCGGTTCAGCCGGGCGGTGGCCTCCTCAAGACCGAGTTGTTCATGCCACTGAAAAGGGGTGTGGGGTTTGGGGATAAAGGTAGCCGCGCTGACATTGATCTGCACCCTGCCCCCTGCCCCGGCCTGGGCCCTCGCCTTTTTTGCCAGCTCAACAATACCGTCTACATCATCCAGGGTTTCGGTCGGCAGGCCGATCATAAAATAAAATTTAATCAGATTCCAGCCGGCACCAAAGGCATCCCGGCAGGTGGCCATCAGGTCTTCTTCGGTAATCCCCTTGTTGATCACCTCCCGCAGCCGATCGGTTCCGGCCTCCGGGGCCACGGTAAAGCCGGTTTTACGGACCCGTTTGATCTGTTCGATTATCTCCGGGGTCAGGGTTCCGACCCGCATGGAAGGCATGGAAACCGAAACATACTCATCGGAAAACCTGTCCATCAACCGGATCAGGACCTCGGGCAGACAGGAGTAATCACCGGTGGACAGCGAAAGCAGGGCCAGTTCATCAAAACCGCTGCTCGCAATCCCCTGTTCAGCAATTTCAAGAATATCATCAACAGTGCGTTCCCGCACCGGCCGATAGATCATCCCGGCCTGACAGAAACGACAGCCACGGGTACAGCCACGGGCAATTTCCAGCCCCAGCCGATCATGAACCGGTTTGACAATCGGCACCAGCGGACGGGCAAGGGTGGTCGCATCCGGCAGTTTCGGCAGCACCCGCCGCCGGACCCGGGGGAATTCCTCTTCCAGGGCCCGGATGCCTGTAAACCGGTCGTCCCGGTATATCGGTTCATAAAAGGAAGGAACATAGACCCCTTCGATGGCGGCAAGCTGTCGCAACAAATCCTTACCGGCCAACCCTTCTTTTTTTGCAGCAAGCATCCGCTCACCGATCTCAATGATCACCTCTTCCCCGTCGCCAAGGACAATGGCGTCAAAAAAATCCGCTACCGGTTCAGGGTTAAAACCGCAGGAACCACCGCCGATCACCAGTGGATGTTCCGGGCCCCGGTCACTGGATTTAAGCGGCAGACCGGCCAGATCAAGAACGGTTAAGATGTTGGTGTAGCAGAGTTCATAGGGCAGGGTAAAACCAAGGATATCAAAGTCGGCCAGCGAACGTTTGGATTCCAGGGCAAACAGCGGCAGACCCGCCTTGCGCAGTTCGGCCTCCATATCCACATCCGGGGCATAACAGCGCTGGGCGAGAAAACGATCATCCCCGTTGACAATATGATAGAGGATCTGCAGACCCTGATGGGACATCCCTATTTCATAGAGATCGGGAAAGATAAAACAGAAACGAAATCCGGCCGAGTCCCACTCTTTTCGTACCGCATTGAGTTCGCCTCCGATATATCGGCCCGGCTTTTTTACCAGGGGCAGAATCCCGTCAACATTAACCTTACCGCCCTGCCTGTTCACCTTTGCATCATTGCGAGCCGCATCTTCGCCGTCTGCGCCGTGAAGATTCTCCCGATCCTGCTGGTTTGTTTGTTGTTTCATTGACTTTATTACAGTATTTGCGTAAACTTTTTTTTGTAATGTAAAAGATTGATAAATTATGGGATGCCGATTTTCCCCCAGGTCCATCGGACCTGGAATCGTTGAGCAGGAGACAACGGTATACCCTTTATTCAACCCTCAGCTTGATTTCCATGAGAAAGCACATAAAATACATTCTGGTTTCACTCCTTCTCCTCTGCCTGTTCCCGGTTGCACTGCACTCCATCGCCCGGGCTGCGGAGAAACCAACCCTGGAAGACATTGAATTCAACACCCCGTCCAGTAATGAAGAACGGATAACCTTTAAACTCAACGGCACCTATATTCCAAAAATCTTTGCTATCAAAGGAAAAAAACCCAGAGTGGTCTTTGATTTTCCAGATACGCAGACAGCCAGAACCCTCAACAACCTCATTAAGACCAACGGAAAATTTATCAAACAGATCCGTATCGGCATTCACAAGGGACCAAATCCTAAAACCCGGGTGGTGCTGGACCTGATTCCGGACCAAAAGATAGACTTTGAACAAAACTTCGACCAAAAGAAAAATGCCCTGACCGTTTCGGTCTATTATGCAGGCACTCAGCCGAATACTCCCGAAGCAGCGACCACCAGGCCGGCAGTGAAAGCCAAACCGGAAAAAGCGGTTCCCGCAGCGCCGGTGCCGCCACCGGTCAAGGTCAAGAAACCGGTTCCGGTCCCTGCGCCTGCTCCGCCCCCTGTTACAACCTCTGCACCTGTTCCTGCGCCCACACCTGCACCCGCTCCTGCGCCCGCACCTGTTTCTGCACCTGTTTCTGCCCAACCACCGCCGGTGACGCCGCCGAAAGCTCCGGAAAAGACACCGCCGCCGGCACAGCCGACGGCAAAGCAGAAGAGCAAACCCGTCAAACCGGCTGAAGCACTGCAACCCAAACGCAATGAGCCGCCTGTTCTCCGTTCCGTCAAGTTCGACAACTCGTCCAACCGGGGAGAGATGATTCAGTTCAAGCTCAACGACTTCTATCCGCCCATTGTTTTCGGCATAGAAGAGGGCCTGCCCAGGGTCGTCTGCGACTTTAAGAACACCCGGGCCGACGCCTCGTTAAAAGAGAGGATAAAAACCAATGGCCGTTATGTAAAGGCCATCCGCATCGGCAGACATAAAAATCCCGACAAGATCAGAGTGGTCATTGACCTTGAGCCCAACAATAATTATGACCTGCAGCAGGTCTTCTTCAAAGAGGATAACCTGTTTGTCATCATCGTTAATATCATGCATAATACCCCGCCTGTAACCGAGCTGGAGAAACCCCTGAAAGAAAAATAGAGCAGCACACCCGCCTGCCGCCGATCCCGAGAGTGATTCAACTGTCGCCCCGGGATCACGGTTGTTTCGGGAACCCGTTCACCCCACTTTCAGCGAGAAGGAACACCCGGGCCCATAGCTGTCAAGCTAAGGCGAATCCAGTAACATATCAGCAGGTTGTGTTACGTAGAGCCCGCCCCCGGAGTCTACGCTTACCTGCGGGCGATTGTTGGCAGAAACATCAATATGACGCATAATCATCGCCCGCGGGGCGGGCTCCTACGGTATTATTACCTACTGATATTATAGATAATTTGTGTTAGCTTGACGGCTATGCACCCAGGTCCACCTTCTCCCTTACCGGAAAACAGCAAGCTACCCCGCACCTGTAATAAAAAATAAAAAAATATGGTAACTGTTCAGGAGCACCCCACGGAGTCTACGCTCGAAGTCTGCGCTTATCTACCTCTCTGCACGGTCAGGCCTGATTCACATAGGAATCACTATAGTTCACAGGCCTGACTGCACAGATATGGAGCACTCCTG
>DRKH01000108.1 GCA_011051825.1 Desulfobulbus sp. | reverse complement strand
TGGTGGTTTCGCCGTCAACGACTTTCTGCGCAGTGCTCGGAGATATGGCACCATTTGCACCGGCACTGGGGGTTACCGTGTACCTATTTTTTTTTAAAAGGAGAAGATTTACGCCCGGCGCAATATTGCCGGTCTTCGGATAGGAGCAGGTAATTTTTACCTGACCGGATGTGATTCCGGTGACAATGGTGGCCAGTCCATTCTTGTCAATACTGATAATATTTTTATTGCTGCTGATCCAGTCAACTTTTTTTGTGATATTCGCCCGGGTCCCATCGTTTTTGTAGCCAAAGGCAACGAACTGTTGAACTCCAACCGTGGTAAAAATACCGATATGTTCAGGATATACCTTAATCCAGTCATAATCGGCCGCAAAAGACTTATTCGACAGGGACAGAAACAGGGGTACTATCAGTGTCAGGATCAAAAAACCAACAATACTTTTCCTCAGCCATTGGCGGGGATGCAGCTTGTCCAAAATCATATCACCTCTACATATAAAAAATTATAAATATCAACTGTAAAATTGTCTATTGTAATACCTTGTGCTCTTTTTTTTGTCAAACATTTTCGGAAAAGGAAAATTACCACCCCGTTATTCCAGTTTCCCGAACGTACCGGTTGTTTTTTCATGATTTTCTTGACTAAACACGACCTTGCGCACGGACAGATAATGCAGGACGGTCAGACTGAAAAAACTGAGTGTCGAGGCGATTGCGGCCCCCATAACTCCGAACCGGGGAATAAGAAGCACATTGCAGACCACGTTGAGCATCGCCGAAATCCAGCAGTTGCGATTATCCAGCCGAATATTGCCGGTGGCCCCCAGTATAATGCCCGCGACGTAGCCCACCGGCTTGACCAGCGATGCGGCCAGGAACAGATACACGAGCACAATGGAATCGTCATATTTCCCCTGATAAATCAAATGAATTGCAGTCGGGGCTGCAACGGCAAGGACTGCCACAATCGGCAGAATGCCAATATAAATGTTTTTCACGGACTGGCGAAACAGGATTTGTATCTTTTCACTGTCGCCTTCACCGGACAGGGCTGAGGCCTTAGGCAGGCAGATACGCAGTACCGAATCAAAGACCACCTGCACCGCCTCATTGACAAACAGGGCCATCCCGTAGACCCCGACTTCCTGGGGTGTACGAAAATACCCCAGCATCAGCACGTCTGCTTTCAGGATCACCAGGGAAGAGATACCGCTTAAGATGGTGAATTTCGAGTAGTGAATAATCTTCCAGAACAGTTCTTTATCCAGTTGCGGAATGATATGAATAAAGCGTCTAAAGACAACCGCCCCGATCAGGGCTGAGCCTGCCATGGCGGCTGAAAATACAACAACCAGCCTTTCGGTGGAAAAGCTGCCGGCAAAAAAGAAAAACACCCCCAGTAAAAAGGCAAAAACAAGACAGTTCAGTAACTCATAGAAAAACAGCAGCCGCATCCGTAACTGGGCAATAAGGATCTGGCCGACAAACATGTAAAAGGTCAGCGACAACAGCATAAACGGCAGCAGCAGGAGCAGGCTTTTTCTCTCCAGGCCGGAGTACTCGACAATAAAGTCGGAGCAAAGGAGAATGACGGAAGAAACCAGCAGGACATAGAGTATTTTCAGCAGGATAATCTGAAAGTTGACCAGGGACGGTTCATGTTCGCCGTCGGCGGCAAACTTGATAAACGGCAGATTGAGCGAATTCTCGGAGAAGAGTCGGGAAAAGAAATAGATGGATATAAAGATATTAAAGATGCCGAATTCGTATTTGGACAACAGGAAACTGGCCAGAAAGACAAGCAGAAACCGGCTGCAGGCCCGGCAGACCGTGGCCCCCATGGAGAAGAAATTCTCCTGATTCTTTGTCAAGATCGCTCTAATACCCATGGAGTGCCGGCTATGGAACAAAAAAAAGGGAAAGCCTATTTTGCGCCACTGAGAAATCCTTTAACCAAACCGAAAATCGCCTTGACATTGCCTCGGCGGAGTTCCCTGACAATGGTCTTCACGCTGAGAAACGGCAGCAACAGGTTGAACCAGAGCCACTGCAGCGAGGTGGAATGACGTTTGAAAAAACGCTGCATATTCTGTCCCTTCATCCGGGTGTACTCAGCCGTATACCCGGAAAATCCGGTCTTTGACCCCAGATGCCAGACCACTGCCTCCGGAACAAAGAGAAAGGGATTGCGCTCCGGGTTGGCCCGCAGGACCATATCAAGGTCTTCATAGCCGTAGGGATCAAAGGAGACATCAAACCCGCCTGCCCGTTCCAGAGCGCTGCGATGCATGAGCACGGTGGTCGGTACACATTTCGGGAATTTTTCATGGTTGTATTGACCGTTGTCGACCTCGCCATGGCCCCTGGTCTGGGTCGAACCGGTATAAAAATTCAGCATTGCTCCACCGGCACAGTCAATCACCTTCTCGGTTCCCATCTGATACAGCAGCGGCGAGGCAATCTCAACCCGGGAATTTTCGCAGGTTTCCAGCCCCTCGACCAGCCTGGTCAGGAAATCCGGGCCGACGACAATATCGTTGTCCATGAACATGATGTAGGTGAAATCCAGCTGGTTGCGGGCATGTTCAATGCCGGTATTCCGCCCTCCGGCCGCGCCGAGATTTTTCTCATTCCGCAGGACCGTTACTTCAGGAAACTTCTTATTGACTGTTTCCTTTACCCCGTCTTCGGAGCCGTTGTCGACCAGGATAATCTGTTTGTTTGGATACGAACAGTGGCCAAAGCTGTCCAGGCAGTCCAGGGTCACCTGTTTCTGATTACAGGTCAGGATGACGATAACGACAAGAGGCGCATCCATCCTTCAGCTCTCCCGGACCAGCTGCTTGAAAATTTCCAGGGTCTGGACCGCGCATTTCTCCCAGCTGAAGATCTTTGAGCGCTCAAACCCTTTCGCGCGCATGTCCTCCTGCAGAGCTTCATCGCCCAGCACCTTGTCGATGGCTTCGGCAATGGCCTGACTGTCCAGGGGATCAACTGCCAGGGAGACCCCGTGGGTCAGCTCTTCCAGGCCGGTTCCGTTGGAGGTGACGATGGGACAACCGCAGGCCATGGCCTCGGTGGTCGGGATGGGAAAGGCCTCGATAATGGTGGTATAGAGATAGAGGCGGGCAAGGCTGTACAAGGCAGGCAGATCCACCTGGGGTACAAGGCCGGTAAAGATGACATTCTCTTCAATCCCCATGGCTTTCAGGTCGTATTCCTTGGCGTAAAGGTCGCAGTCACGGCCGACCACAACAAACTTTTCCTTGCCGCCCATCTTTTTATAAAGCGAAAAGGCCTCGGCCATGCCCTTGAAATTCTTGCGCGTATTCCTGGCCCCATGGTCGTATCGGATAACGGTCAGGATAAACTCTTGGGGCAGGTTGTATTTTGTCTGCACGGCCTCCAGGGCCTGCCGGTCGCTGATTCGTTTGAAAATCCGGTTGGGTCCGAAGTAGATGGTCTTGATCTTGTCCCTGCACCAGGGAAAGGCCTGGACAAAGCCGTCGGTTGAATAATCCGAAACCGAGCTGATGGCATCGGCCCGGCGAAAGTAGAGCGGCATGACCCGTTTGATATAAAAATTATCTATGGTGGTGTAGACCTCGTCATAGGGCGGAATAAACCAATCAGCTCCATGGACCACCATCATGGTCTTACAGCGGGTCAACAGGGGCACGGTGAATTTGGGATTGAAAATCAGGTCGACCCGCTCTTTTCGCGCAGCCCGTGGAATTTTCCATTGGTCCCAGACGGCCTTGTTTTTGCCGGGCAGGAATATTTCCCGGCAGTTGGCAAATTTCTCATACCGCCCCAGGTGCTTCTCTGTTTTATAGAATAAAACATACTCGTTTTCCTGATCGAGCTTGAGCAGTTCTTCAACGATATTTCTGGCGTATACCCCGATGCCGCCGGCCTCATCGGCCGATCGCATCATAATCCCTATGCGCATTCTTTCTTTCCTTCCGTTCTGCTGCCGGTAACCCGGGCCGGAACCCCTTTTGCGATTGAATATGGGGCAATGGACCTGGTGACAACGGCAGCAGCCGCGACAACCGACCCGGTCCCGACTGTTGTGCCGCCCAGCACCGTAACCCTGCCGCCCAGCCAGACATCCTGTTCGATCTCAACCCCGCCGTCCTCTTTGATTCCCTGCATCCGGATGGGAACATCCAGACGGTCAATATTGTAGCTGCCGCCTGCGACCACAAAACACATCTGACCGATAATTCCGTCAGCGCCTATGGTAACCGGGCAGTTGTTGGTTGATTGAATTATTGTGCCGGTGTTGATCCCGGTTGCCTGGCCAATGGCGATGGAGCCGTTTTTACAGGAAAGCACTACACTGTTGGAGAGAATGACGTCCCTGTCCAGGACAATCGCCCTGTTTGTCTCCGGATTTCTTCCGTCAAGGATACAGCCCTCACTGATCACCACCGAATCCCCCAGGTGGATCCGCCGGGGATGCCTGAGCACGATCCCCCGGCCAAAGGCGACCTTCTTACCGCAGGAGCCGAAGAGCCGGGGCCAGAACAGTTGCCGCAGGAGCATGCCAAGCGCACCCGGCACAACCCCGAGCCACCCGCATAACTCAAAATAGAGGAGAAAGAGAAAGGAACGGTTGCCGACAATAACGTCCTGGTACTTACCCAGGGCCGAGCCTTTACCGGTAATCGCTTTATGTGTTTTTTTTTTCGTCATTCTGCCTGTTGGTCTCTTTTTCCTGTGGAGGGTCTGGCGAACACCTTGGTTCTACAGGTATCCCTCTTTTCGGTACCATTCTCCGGTTCGCTTCAACCCCTCATCAAGACCAATTTTCGGGGCATAGCCGAGGTCCCGTTTGGCCTTGCTGATATCAAAGGCCCTGTTCTGCCGGTACCAGTCCACCCGCCGCGGAAAAATAGGCGGCTTGATTTTAAACGGTTTACAGACCTTCTCAAAAAAATGACCGGCAATAATCAGCGGCCAGAGGGGGAAATGAGGAATCTTCACCTCAACCCCCAGAGCTTTTGCCGTGCGACGGACCAGATCCTCGATTTCAACATACTCTTCGTCGGCAATAAGATAGGCCTCGCCATTGCCCTTGTCCTCATCCATGGCCAGGACATGGGCATCAATCAGGCTGTCAATGTAGAGAGGATGATAATAGGTTTTTCCACTGCCGAACATGGGGAACATGCCATTGTTCACCCGTTTGAAAATCATGAAAAACCGCTCCGGGTCTCCGGGACCGTAGATGGCGGCCGGTCGGATAATGGTGGCTTTCAAGCCTTTTTTTACATAGTCCAGCACAATCGGTTCGGCCTCATACTTGGTCTGCTGGTAGTAATCGGCGGCATTGATCGGCGCGGTTTCAGGGGCAGGCGGATGCTCCACATTGCCATGGACCCCGCAGGTGCTGCAGTAGATGAACTTCTTGACCCCGTTTTTGAATGCC
>DRKH01000107.1 GCA_011051825.1 Desulfobulbus sp. | reverse complement strand
TTTTCTTTGGTAACAGGACCGGAGATAAATTTAAAAAAATCAGGGTCTGTCCCCTGTTTTCCCGAACATATCATATCCGACCTTTTCGGCATCATAGCACAGACCGTCCATTGCAGGCAATACATCTTGACCTTGTCGTCAGGTCGTGTATGTATCGCCATCGACATTTTTTTATTTTTTTGAGCAAAGAAAAAGAAGATAAAATGCTAACTGTTCAGCAGCATCCCATCTGCACGCGATCATGCCGGCTCACATAGAACTCACTATAGCTCTCCAGCATGCTTGCGCACATCCGGAGCACTGCTGAACAGTTACATCCCGGGTGACTGCAAGTTTCCTGCATGCACCTGAATAGTTGCAGAAAATGTAGATTATAAATCGGGGGCTTCCCCATAGATGTCAAGCTAAGGCGAATTCAGTAACATATCAGCAGGTTGTGTCACGTAGGAGCCCGCCCCGCGGGCGATAATTATGCGTCATATTGATGTTTCTGCCAACCATCGCCCGCAGGTAAGCGTAGACTCCGGGGGCGGGCACCTACGGCATTCTTACCCGCTGATATTATAGACAATTTGTGTTAGCTTGACGACTTTGGGATCTTCCCCTGTTTTCCAGGATACAATCGATGAACAGTGATTTCAGCCTTACAGCCTACGACTACGAACTGCCCCAGGAGTGTATAGCCCAGCAGCCGACGGAACACCGTGATCAGTCACGCCTGCTTATCCTGGAAACCGGGAACAACGACCTGATCCACAGCCGCTTTGAGTCCATCCTTGACTACCTGCGCCCCGGCGACCTCCTGGTGCGCAACAACACCCGGGTCTTCCCTGCCCGCCTCATGGGCCACAAAAAAACAGGCGGCCGGATTGAAATGCTGTTGTTGGAATATCCGGGTAACGGAGTTCGGGAAAGTCCCCATTCCGACTGGCACACCGCCCACAGCCTGGTCCTGATCAAGAGTTCCAAGCGTCCCAGGGTCGGCGCCACTCTTTTTTTCTGTGACGACATGGAGGCAAAAGTCCTGCAGCTGCGTGAAGACGGCAAGGTAGAAGTTGAATTTCGCTACCGGCCGGGTAAGGATTGTTCTCTTGACGATCTGCTTGCACGCCATGGTCAGATCCCGTTACCGCCCTATATCAGGCGACCGCAGGGAACGACCGATAACGACAGCCTCCGTTACCAGACCCGTTACGCAGAGGAAACCGGATCCGTGGCTGCCCCGACGGCAGGCCTGCACTTCAGCGACAGTCTGCTGGAAAAGATACATCAGAAAGGGGTGGAAAGCTGTGCAATCACCCTCCATGTGGGCTATGGCACGTTTGCCCCGGTACGGTGTGAAAATATACTCGAGCACCGGCTGCACAGGGAATATGTCGAAGTCTCGGCTGAAACGGCTGAAACAATCAACCGGGCCCGGGCAGCAGGCAGAAGAATATGGGCGGTGGGCACGACGACCGTGCGAACATTGGAATTTGCCGCAGACAGATCCGGCAAGGTACAACCAACAGGTGAGCCGTGCGGGCTCTTTATCTATCCGGGATTCAAATTTCAGGTAGTGGACAACCTGATTACCAACTTTCACCTGCCCCAATCATCTCTGCTCTTTCTTGTCTCAGCCCTGGTGGGAAGGGAGCGGCTGCTGGACAGTTACCGGGAGGCCATAGCCCGTGGCTACCGTTTTTTCAGCTACGGCGATGCCATGGCTATTCTACGAAAGAAATAATTCTACGATGTCGCCTTTTCATTTTTCATCCCTGACAACAGCACCGTCGTTATAAACAGTGTAACCACTTGGGGATGAACGGATGGCGGATGCACTTTGGGTAGGCGACAAGTTCCTGAACGGATTCGTCATCCCCGCGCAGGCGGGGATCCAGGCCCACCGGCAAGGTGCACGAAAAAATCGTGAGTGATCAGGGGCACTGCACGGAGTCTCGCAGGCTCGCTTACCTCTTCGTACGGTCGCGACCGTGCGAAGAGGCGCTGCCGCTGATCACTTACAAAAAATCTCATAGTTTGTTGTGCCGGTAGAGCATGCTGGTTTATCAGGAGGCGGTGGCTGATGCCGGGCAACTTGGACAAGAGGCCTTGCCGCCCTTGCAGGGCGGAGTGGATGCGGTGTCGGTTGAGGGTGTTTTCTTCTTTTCCTTTGCAGCCGACGATGACCCGCTGTAGCCATCGGCATACCAGCCGCCGCCTTTAAGCTGGAAGGAACTCACCGAAATAAGCTTTTTCACCTCTCCCCCGCACTCGGGGCAGGAGGAAAGCGGCTCATCGGTCATCTTCTGCTGCACTTCATGGACCTTTTTGCATTTCGGGCATTCATACTCATAAACAGGCATCACTAAACCTCTTAAAAAATACTGAAAAATAAAGTTGTTATCCAAACAACGAACCTTTTATTACCCCTCACAATAATTCCAGCGCTCTGCTCTGTCAACCCCTGGAAGCCGACATGTTTCCCGGAATCAACATCCAAAAGAGACCAACAAACAAATACA
>DRKH01000106.1 GCA_011051825.1 Desulfobulbus sp. | reverse complement strand
AGGGTCTGCTCCTGTTCCAGCACCGCCTCCAGGGTGTATTCGTCCTGGATGCGCAGGCGCACGGGCGCGTCCCCGGGCAGGGTCTGTATCGGCTGGCGCAGGGTAAGGAGCTAGGGGCAGAGAACTAGCCCAACCACCACCTGTAACTGTTTAGGAGTGCTCCATATCTGTGCAGTCAGGCCTGTGAACTATAGTGATTCCTATGTGAATCAGGCCTGACCGTGCAGAGATGGGGTGCTCCTGAACAGTTACGAGTATTCTTATTATACCGCTCTGCAGTGTAACACATGTTGGTTTATACGTTGTTGTTTTCTACTTGGCATCTTAATGTATTTATCCCTTTCCATCAATACCGATGAGCTCACAGAATGCGGCAATGCCTCCGGGGGCAGCAGGTTAAAGCAGCGGATTGTGGACAGGCACGATCTGTGGGCTTACCTGACTGCAATTCGGAGAATCGAGCAGCCCGGGCAAGGTTTCGGGATCATTTATCTCTGTGGTGCCGGCAAGAATGCACTCTCTTGAGTATGACATTAAACGTATTCTGCTGAACCATCAGCTGGTTGAAGCTGGAGAACCGTTAATTGTTGCGGTATCCGGCGGTCCGGATTCCATGGCCCTGCTCCATATCCTGGCTTTTCTGCAGAAAGAACTGCAATATCTACCTGTTGCCGTTTATGTGGACCATGGTCTGCGCCCGGATGAAACCGATGCTGAATGGGCATGCGTAGGTGCGGCTGCAACCGCGCTTGGGCTGGATTGTGAATATGTTCCGGTGGACACCGAAGATCTTGTCCGTTCCCGCAGAATATCCATAGAGCATGCCGCCCGTGAACTGCGTTACCGGGCTCTGCGTCGGTGCGCCCGTAAATATGAGGCCTCAAGGATAGCGGTTGCCCATACCGCCGATGATCAGGTCGAAGAACTGCTGCTTCGTCTGCTCCGGGGCAGCGGCCGCAAGGGGCTGGCCGGCATGCGCCTGCAGAACAGGGACATTATCCGTCCCCTGCTGACAACGACCAAGGAACGTCTGACGGCCTGGCTGGTGGAACACAACCTTGTCTTCCGTCAAGATTCCAGCAACGATGATCTCCGCTTTTCGCGCAATCGAATTCGGCATATTCTGCTGCCGCTGCTTGAGGGCGATTTTGACCCCGGAATTCGTAAGGCCCTGCTGAAGACGGCGGCAAATCTGAGTGAAGATGAGGATTATCTCGAACTGCTGGTGCAGGAGGTCTGGCCGCAGGTGATACGTGTGGAGGCCGAGGCGGAGGGAGAACCAATCCATGTCCTTGATCGTGCCGCCTTTGCAGCTCTTCATCCCTGCCTGCAGCGCAGGCTGGTGGAACGGCTGCTCTGGAAACTCGGCAGTCCTGCCCGCTACCAACATATTATGGCTGTTCTGCAGGCCGGCAGCTCGGGACGAACCGGCAGTGAACTTCACTTGAGCAAAGGGCTCAGGGTAGGGGTTGCACGCAATGTGCTGGAGTTCTCCTATCCCCGGGGAAAAAGATCCTGGCGGGGCAGGTTGCGGAATTCCGCCTGAAATCGGACCGACCGTCAGTTTCAGGCGCCGGAGTGGTCAGCCGACGCCTCAGTTTGAGAGCAGGGCTCGGACCGTTGAGCCCAGTTTATCAAAGGAATATGGCTTGGGGATCACGCCGGAGAATCCATAGGTGCGGAAGTCGGCCATAATCGGATCGTGGGAATAGCCGCTGGATACAATGGCCTTTACCGCCGGGTCCATTTTTAACAGTGCGGCTATGGCTTCCTTGCCGCCCATTCCTCCTGGAACAGTCAGGTCGAGAATGACGACGTCAAAGGGGGTGCCGGACAGCAGTGCTTGCCGGTATTTTTCCAGGGCCTCCTCGCCGTCTCTTGATTCGATCACCTCATAGCCGAGTAGAATCAGCATCTCGGTCCCGACCTGGCGCACCACCTCATCATCATCCATTATCAGTATTCTACCGCTCCCCTTCGGCATCTCCGGCGCCGCTGCTGTCTCCGGCGACAATTGTGCCTCTGAAGCCGGCAGATAGATGCTCATGGTGGTGCCGAGACCTGGCTTGGAATCAACAGTGAGCAACCCTTTATGCCTGCGGATTGTTGAATAGGCTGTGGCAAGGCCGAGGCCGCTCCCCTTTTTTTTAGTGGTGAAATAGGGATCGAATATTTTCGGCAGGTATTTTTCGGCAATACCGATTCCCTGATCCTGGATGTCGATTTTTACGTACCTGCCCTTGGCCAGGGGATCGGGTGATTGTCTGTCCCGGGTATAATTTCGGACCCTGATGGTGATAACTCCGCCAGCCGGCATGGACTGGTCGCTGTTGATGATAAGGTTTTCAAGGACCTGGCTGAATTGACCGGTGTCGACATCAACCGGACTGATGGGCTCATTCGCCTCCAGAACCCATTTCGTATTCGAACCGCTGAGGGTGAAGGCGGCGACTTCCCGTATGATATCGATCACGGAGGCGGTTTCCTTGACCGGTGCCCCGCCCTTGGAAAAGGTCAGCAGCTGTCTGGTCAGCTCCTGGGCCCGGTGGGCGGCGTTTTCGGTGTTCTTCAGCAGCCGGCCCAGATCCCCATCCGGTGCCTTGAGCTGGGCCAGGAGTATGTTGCCGAGAATTCCGGTCAGGAGATTGTTGAAGTCGTGAGCGATGCCGCCGGCCAGAATACCGATCGACTCGAGCTTCTGGGTCCGCCGCAGTTCTTCTTCCATCTTCAGTTTTTCCGTAATGTCTCGATAAACACTGCGCAGGGCCACGGGCTGTCCGTCAACCAGCCTGCAGTTGACTCGACCGTCCACTTGGATCTCTTTGCCGGTTTTGCTCAAAAAGACGGTCTGACAGGTAAACTCCTCTCCATCCTGGAGGATCTTGTTGAAGTTACGTATACATCCCTCCCTGGAATCAGGATGCAGAAAGTCGAATATGTTGCGGCCGATGACCTCTTCTTCCGTGTATTCCAGGGTTTCCCGCCATGCCTTGTTGACGAGCAGGATTTTTCCCTCCGGGTCAATGCTCTGCAGCATATCAGTGGCATTCTCGAAAAGATCCCGGAAGCGGTCTTCACTCTCCAGCAGAGCCTTCT
>DRKH01000105.1 GCA_011051825.1 Desulfobulbus sp. | reverse complement strand
TTTGAACATTTAGAAAAGCGATCTTCAATTATGCAATCCGTAGGCGTAGCCCTGCTACGCTTGCGGTTGCATGCAATCAGATCACTTCTCTAAATGTCCACATTACACCTCACCTCTACGAAGTTATTGTTGAGCGAACCCTAAGGCGAATCCAGCAACCTAATTGGACGTATTGATAATGCCCCCGGCCCTGGAAGATTGAGCTGAATAGCCACCCATGGTCTGTAAACCATGTCTGATTTTTAGAAGTTCCGCCTTATAGCCGACCAGTCTTGTCTGCAATTTAGGGGTAATCTTTTCATACTGATCAACAAGACTTTTTCCCAGCTTCACGCGTTGCTCTATAAGATCGATGTAGTTGTCGGTGTCCATAGGTCCCAGTCCGGCCAGAAGCTGCTGGTCCGTGGCCTGGATCTCCTGAAACAGAAAATTCAGCTCGGTTGTCGCCCGCGACGTAGACTCAAAGTCCAGCAATGGCAAACGTTTTTCAATAGCAGTTATGTACGCTTGAAGTTTTCGGTGCTGAGCAACCGACTGTTCAAGGAGTTCTCGTAAAGTAGCCATAGTCTTTCCATATACAGAGGGCAACAACCGGAAGCGAGATCCAGCTGAATCGTTACGTTTTTTTAACCGGGGTAACAGGTAATTATTGTTCGAGTACAACCAGACGGCAGCTCGCCGTCGGCACGACACTCGTCTGTCGGTTACATCGCCACTGCCAGGGGGTGGTGTTCATGCTTTCCCCTGGTGGTGCCGTTTACCTCCTGAACCGGCTGTTGTTCCTGTTTGTTTTGTTCAATAGCCTGAGCCCAGGTCTGTCGCAGGTCTGAGAGCATTGTCTTGACTTCTTTAACCGGCTCCGGGTCATTTTTCAGGCTGGCATTCATGAGCTGCTGCTGCATGTAACTGTAGAGTGCATCAAGATTTTCCGCCAATTGTGCATCCTGGTCGTAATCCAGGGTTGCGGAAAATTCCGAGAGGATGGCATAGGTTTTGTTTATATATGTTGCTCTCTTTTCCGGGTCATTTTCTTCGATGGCTTTTATCGCCAGGGCAGCAAAACGAACAGCACCGTCATACAGCATCAGCATAAGCTGCTCAGGAGATGCCGTATTTACCTGATTGGCAAGATAATTGTTTGTATAGCCGTTCATTATTTGCTCCTGTAATTCATGATGTTGGATATGGCACTCATCTGTTGGCTAAGATAGGATGACTGGGCATTCATTCCGCTGACAAGGCTTTCCATGGCCGTGAACTGTGCCCGAAGAGTTTTTTCACGTTGTTCCAGCCGCATCCCCATGGTTTCAATGCGATTGTCTATTCGTTTTACATTACTGTCAATGCTTGTACGTCGGCCCTGAAGCATGCCGGTGCTGGCATTGGTCATGGAATCAAGGTAGTCCTGGAATTGAGCGGCAAGACCATCTTCATCGTTTTCCCCGGTAAGAAGAGTGACCACACTGTCCAGATTGTCGTCTACAGCTGCCGAGAGAACTTTATCATTGACGGTTAATGTGCCGTCTTTCTGGGTTTCAAAGCCAAGCTGGGACAGACTGCTGAATACACCGGAATTGGCATTGGGTGCGGTCAACATGTCCTGTAAATGTCGTTTGATACTGCTGATTCCGGAGTCACCGCTTAAAATTCCGCCTCCCTCTCCCTCTATGACCGACTGACCGGTGATAAAACTGATAACTTCATTGTACCCCTTGGCAAAATTGGCAATGGTTGATTTAATGGCCCCTTTATCCAGGGAGACGCTTAAATTCGTTGTCTGGCCGACTTCAGCCTTAACCAGATCCAGGGTAACACCGGGAATGGCCTCGGTTAGGGTGTTTGAATCGCCATAGATTTCTATCCCGTCAATGAAGAGGTGGGCACGGGATGCATCCTGAGTCGGCGGGTTGGTCGTCCCCCCCGGCCCTTCAAATATTCCAAGAGTATCTGTTCCTGTGCCGCTGTTGAGGCCGGAGTCGTCCAGCGAAAAGTCAGTGGCTACCTTTTCACCGGTTAAGACCAGGCGGTAGGGGTCTGTGGAACCGTCATTGATTATCCCGGCCTTGACACCGATATCGGCATCGTTGATAGCCTGCATTATGCCTTCCAGTGAGTTGTTGTCGCTTGTAATGTCAATAGAGTGGGCCGTGCCGTCAACGGTAACGGAAAGAGAACCGGTATCAAAACTGTTGCTTGTTTTACTGTTAAAGCCGGTTTGTGAAACGGATTTCTGCACCTGTGCCAGAGACTGCACCTCAATCTGGTAGCTGGTGCCGGCTAATGCATCACTGGAGACCGAAGCGGTAAGATAATCCTTGCTGCTGAGTTGGGCGGAGCGTTTTTGCAGGGTGTCGGGATCGCCAAGTGTCTTGATCGAGCTGAGAAAGGAATTCAGTTTGGTATCGAGTTCGGAAAAAGCCGATAACCTGTTGTTGAGCCAGGTTTTGTCTGTTTCCAGTCGGGCAATGGGCAATCGTTCAATATTCATCAGCTGTTCAATGATGGAATTCGTGTCCATCCCTGTTGCGAGCCCGCCGAATTGAATAGTCATGATTTCACCCTGTTTTCTCTTTCCTTTGCTACCTTATGCCTGATGGCAGGTATTCTGTCTCTGCCGACAGCAGAGCGGTATACTATTTTGTTATAAAGATTACTGTCTGTTAGGGATTGGTATCAACGGACTGTGTTGACAATGCTTCCCTGTAAATCTCGTAAATGCTTGCTCAGGTTAACAATTTCTTCCGGCGGTATCTGCCTGATAACTTCATCGGTTTTTTGGTCAACAACCTTTACAATGAGTTCCTGTAAATCTTCGTTTTTTTCAAACCGGACACTGTAGGCGCCATTGTCGGTCAATGATTTTATTTCAGTCAGCAGTTCTTCCGACGGTATCTTGTTTTGTTCAGATGCATCCTGCTGAGGGGTATCCTTGGCCTCTTCACGCTTACGGTCCACCTGCTGGGTCGGTTCATTGTTCCTGGGTGGCGCAATCGTTGCCGCATTGATTGAATCAATATTCATTTTTTCACCTCCTTGTGAAAAACTTCAAATGAATGGGCTGTACGTGCAGGAGAGTCACCCCTGCGGGAATGCAGATGTCCGAACGGGCTACCGGGGCAGCCCGTTCGGAGTTAGGGGTTATTGAAGCAGTGACAGTGCAAGCTGCGGGGCCTGGTTGGCCTGGGCCAGGATGGAAACACCAGCCTGCTGCAGGATGTTCT
>DRKH01000104.1 GCA_011051825.1 Desulfobulbus sp. | reverse complement strand
TTTCTCGTGTTCGGTAATGATCATACTCTTTCGTTCCGCCCCCATCATGACCTTGTCCTTGGCTTCTTCCAGGGTTTCCATGGTGACCGAGCTTTTTCCGGCCCGGGTCATGAGCAGGGCTGCTTCGTTGACCATGTTGGCAAGCTGTGCTCCTGAAAAGCCCGGCGTACCCTTGGCTATGGTCTTCCAGTCAACATCCTCGGCAATCTTGATGTTGCGGGCGTGTACCTTAAGAATTTTTTCCCGTCCGCCGACGTCCGGCAGGGGAACCATTACCTGTCGGTCGAAACGACCGGGCCGGAGCAGAGCCGGGTCCAGGATATCCTGCCGGTTGGTGGCGGCAACAATAATAACATGATCATTGGCCTCAAATCCGTCCATCTCCACCAGCAGCTGGTTCAATGTCTGTTCACGCTCATCATTACCGCCTGCGCCTCCGGAACTGCGATGTCGGCCGACAGCGTCGATTTCATCGATAAAGATGATGCAGGGCGCATTTTGCTTCCCCTCTTTAAAGAGGTCTCTGACCCGGGATGCGCCGATACCGACATACATTTCGACAAAGTTGGAGCCGCTGATTGAATAAAAGGGCACCCCGGCCTCGCCGGCAATAGCTTTGGCAAGCAGGGTCTTTCCCGTTCCAGGTTCACCATAGAGAAGAACCCCGGTGGGGATACGGGCGCCGGCCTCGGTGAATTTATCCGGTTGTTTTAAGAAATCTACAATTTCAGAAACTTCCTCTTTTGCCTCGTCAACGCCGGCAACATCGGCAAGACGCACTTTAGATTGCTCCGGGTCGACCAGCTGGGCCCGGCTCTTGCCAAAGGCCATGGCCTTGCCGCCTCCTCCTCCGGCCTGACCACTGCCGCGCATGAAAAAGAACCAGACCAGGATGAGCAGGAGGATCGGTATCCAGGAGAGAAAGGTTGTAAGAAACCAGTGGGGTTTCATCTCTTCTTTAACCTGTATCCGGACACCCTTTTTCAGCAGGTGGTCCAGGGCAATACTTTCCTTGGGGACAATGGTCTGGTAGCTCGTGTTATCGGCGGTCGTCCAGGAAATCGTATTTTCCTTGATCGTCACTGCAGAGAGTATTCCGTTGTCCACCTTATCGAGAAAATCATTGTAGGCGATGGTGTGATACACTTCGCCGGGTCCTTTGAGAAGGCTGAAAACAAGAAAGGCGATCAAGGCGACAATGAGCCAGATGGAGAGGTTTTTGTAAAAATATTTCAAGATGATGCTCCGTTTATCCGAAAACAGCCCGCAAAGCACTGTTGCTTCGGGTTATTTTCATCGTTCGTTGTGGCTGTGAAGTTAAAAAAAATCCGGGCTGCCATGCCGGCTTGTTCTGTACCATGCGCAATCCGACAACCTGCAGAGGCCTTTATCAAATGGAAGGTGAAGTATACCGGCAATTCTATATTGAAATGGGAGCTACCACAGATTTGAAAAAAAAGAAAGGCCGGTGGGGAATGATTTTTAAGAATCTACGGGTCGGCCCAACCCGTCGTATGGTTACCGATGCCCGGATGCAGTACTGTCGGGCTAAAAAAAGAAACCTCAAGGGCCGCCACCCTTGAGGTCTGTTAAGAAGCTAGCTCATTTTTTGGCATATTGTTGAGTAGCACTTTCATTATAGCATGTATCGTGCCATTTTGATGGTTTAACTTGGGGTGCTGGAACTTTATCGATCTATCATCCTGTTTTATTTGTAAAAAAATATTAGTCGCTTTGTGTGGTCAGGAGATTTTTGGAAAAGTCAGATGCATTTTAAGGCTCAAAAGTCGCCTTCTGTATTTTCATCTGGCTTTTTTTGCGTCATTATGGCATGAATGAATGACTATTCAGTTTGGGCCGGGAATGGTGTATCCCGGTGTACCGGGCCTGAACAAGCCTCTGGAGCCGGGTAGCTGTTTTTTATCCGGTGCCGGTTCGGATGGGAAATTGTAATTTCCGAATAAGCCTAAGCTTGAATTTGGGCTTAAGGTGAGCCCCCGGTATATAGTTTTTCGTAAAAAGTTATGTTTCTTTTCTTGACATTTTATTTGGTCTGTTTTACAAGGGACTCAGATTGACGTTGCCGAGTTCGTTTTATCGGGAATTCCAAATTTCAATTCAACAGAATTAAGGAGGTGACCACACAGGTATTACGCACGCGACTGATTTTCATCCGCCAATGAACAGTCAGCCGTTAATTATGTTAGATCTCCATTTATGGAGATAAGGAGAAGCAACATGGAAGGGTTATTTTTTCTCATTTTTTGGCTAGGTGGTGCTACACTCCATACCTTGTTTGATGTTAAGATCAAACCGGTTTTGCAGACCGTCAGGGAAGAAAGCGATTTCTCCTAGCCGTTTTTACGCGTAGTATTCGGCCGGGCTCGCATCCTGCCGTAGACACAACTGTTAAAAAGTATGGAGGAGTAGAATCATGGAAAATATTTTGGCAAAAGTCCTTCCCCAGGAGGGAGGGCTAGAGGGGACCAAGTCAGGTGCCTATAATGCAGTTATCGGATTGTTTGGGCTGTTGACTCTTGTCGGCATAGCCTTCGGCGTACACGCAATGATCGTCGGCCACGAACAGGCCTATGGCTGTACCCGTGAAATTCCCTGGGGGCTGATGTTGTCAGCCTATGTTTTTTTTGTCGTAACCTCGACCGGACTCTGTCTGGTTTCCTCAATTGGCCATGTGTTTGGTTTTGAAGCATTCAAACCGATTGCCAAACGTTCTGTATATCTTGCTATTTCAACCATCATTGCCGGGTTCCTCGTTATTGCCTTCGAGATAGAAAATCCCTGGCGCATGGCGATCTACAACATTATTTCTCCCAATGTCACTTCGAATATCTGGTGGATGGGAACCCTGTATGGCGCCTACCTGTTCTTCATGTTAATCGAATTTGCCCTTTTGCAGATGGGTAATCATAAGGCCGCCGGTATGCTCGGTCTTTTAGGTGTGGTTGCAGGTATTGCCGCTCATTCCAACCTGGGCGCCGTTTTTGGACTGCTCAATGGTCGTGAGTTCTGGCATGGTCCCTATATGCCTATTTACTTTATTACCTCAGCCATGATGTCCGGCTGCGCCGCAGTTATCTTTTTTCACTGGCTCGGATACAAGATCAATGGCTGGAAGATGAGTGATGAGCTGGTTCACTCGCTGCAGGCTGTTGCCAAACTGGGTGCACTGCTGTATTTTGTTATCATGTTCTTCACCACCTGGAAGATGATTTCCGGTATCTCCGGCCATCCCCCGGGAAAGTATGAGGCAATGATGGCTCTGTTAAGCGGTCCCTGGGCAAAGAACTTCTGGATTGGTGAAGTTGCAATGGGGCTGGTTATCCCCTTTGTCATCATCATTGCAGTCAAAGCAAAAAACATCACTGCCATGGCTATTGGTTCAGCAGCCAGTATCGCCGGCATATTCTTCATGCGCTACGATCTGGTGGTTGTTGGACAGATCGTGCCGGGATTCCATGCCCTGAATATTGTTGATATGCCCCATCTGTTTACCTATACACCAACCTTAAGTGAGTACATGATCACTCTGGGCGGCTTTGCCTTCTGTGGAGCTCTCTTTATGCTTGGAGAGCGAATGTTCCGTGGTCATCTGTCTGAGGATCACTAAGAACTTGTTTTTCGGCAGGAGTATCCACTCCTGCCGAAGTCCACTAGAGAGGAGACTCGTATGGCCAGAAAGAGGTCTGAAATACAACCAATAAGCCCGGATGCGTCGATCTATCCGATTGGTGTTGCGGCCCGAATGCTCAACGTTCATCCGCGAACGCTGAGGATCTATGAGACCGAAGGCCTGATTCAGCCGACCCATGTCGGGTCCCGGCGCATGTTTTCCGCAAACGATATCCAATGGATCACCTGTCTGCGAAAACTGATCCATGAAGAGGGCATCAGTATTCCCGGCTTGAAAAAGCTGCTTGAGTTTGCCCCCTGTTGGGAAATCAAAGGCTGTCCGGTGGATATTCATGAGAGCTGCGGAGCAATTGTTGATCGAGCCACGCCCCGTATTCCGCATAAAGCGGGTGATGCTGCAGCATTGAAGGCGGCAAAAGTTGCGGAAAAAGAAAAGAAAAAGACAGGTTCGCAAAAAAAAAAGCGCAGTTCTTCTGGCTGAACACCGCTCGAAAAAATCGCCAGGCTGCACTGGAACAGAGAGAGCAGTTATATGGCTGAGTCGTTATCGACGCAGGCCGCTACCCGTTAAAAAGGTCTCCTGCGGATAATAATTGTCTCTCAACTCTACAAGGGGGGGAACCGGTTAACCGGTTCCCCCTTTTTTGCTTTCGGGTGCCGTTTAAATCTGTTTTCCTGTAAAAGACCTTTGTCAGATACCTTGAAAAGCGCAATAGGGAAGAAATACCCTTTGTGCAGAACGGCTTTTTTGTTATTTGTCTGAGTATTCTACCGGATTTTAAGGGTATTTTCTAAAAAAGCGACCTGTTTGTTCCGGAACTGAATGTTGAACAGATAGGGTTGCAATTCCTTTAGTTTTACGTTATAGAACTTCCAACACTAGTATTGAATGAACCGTCATTCAGGGGTGGAAATTTTTTTCCGGATACGGGAAAGAGGACATTTTCGCCTTCTTATTTTATACTCAGTTTACCAGGGGAGAGGTGGAATGGACATTAAAGAACTGGAAAAGCTTCAGAGTGAGGAGCTGGATAATGTTTCCTCTGAAGAGCGTCGAACGTTCCTTAAAGCAGGGCTGGCTGTAACCGGTCTGTTTATGGGGGGGACTGTTCTTTCGCTGACTTCAGCAGGGAAGGCCGGAGCGGTTATAGGACGGGAACCGGTTGAGCAGAAGTTTCCCTATAGTCCACATTATTCGATGGTGCTTGTACAGAACAGATGTATAGATTGTCAGCGCTGCATGGATGCCTGCGTGAAGACCAACCATGTGCCGGAATACGGGTATCGAACCACCATCCTGGAGCGGTACAAGATTACAGGTCCGGCCGAGACCGAGCGTATTTTTATGCCGGTCCTCTGTAATCAGTGCAACCGTCCGCCCTGCGTCCGTGTCTGCCCGACCAAGGCGACATATAAGGACAAGAAAAACGGCATCGTCATGATGAACATTAAAAAGTGCATCGGCTGTAAAACCTGTATGGCAGCCTGCCCATACAATGCCCGCTACTTTAATGAAGAGATCCGGGCGATTGACAAGTGTAACTTCTGTGTTGACACCAAGCTCAAGGAGAGCGGCGGAAAATATACGGCCTGCGTTGAGGCCTGCCCCGCCCATGTTCGTATTTTCGGTGATTTGAGTGATACGAACAGCGAAGTTTACGAGCTTATTCATCAGCCGGATAAAGTCGTCTGGGTACTGCGTCCTGAGACAGGTACACTGCCGAACGTATACTACATGAACGACTAACAGCCGAGAGGAGAACATAATGACTATTTGCAAAAAGTTGTATATGGCGCTTGGCCTTGCAGCAGCTCTCGGCCTGATCAGTTCAGCCGGAGTTCTGGCAAGCGATGAGAACAATGCAGCACCCACCAATGAAGACATGCAGTCCTGGGGTGCCACCGAGGTTATTGCACATGAACCGGCTGACGCAATGTTCAGTCATAAAACCCATGTCATTGATCTGGAGCTGGATTGCGATTCCTGCCATCCTGACATCTTTCAGAAAAAGATCGGAGCTGCGGCCGCAAACGGTGATTTCAATATGGCCTCCCTTGAAGAGGGAAAGTATTGCGGCGCATGCCATGATGGCGATACTGCCTTCAGCGTCAAAGATCCTGAGTCGTGCGTAAGCTGTCACGGCAGTGATATGAAACCGCCCAAGACCATTATTTTCAGTGAGCCGGTCAAGGCTGTTACCTTCAATCACGAACTGCATACCGAAGATCTTGGCCTCGAATGTTCCAGCTGTCACACCAAGTTGTTCAAGATGAAGCTGGGAGATGCGGAAAGCAGGCCGGAAGAGTTTACCATGAAGGCTCTGTATGCAGGAAAGTATTGCGGGGCCTGTCATAATGGCGATGATGCCTTTGCCTCTGATACTAAATGTACCACCTGTCATATCGGGGTGAAAGGTTTTGAACGCTTATTCGGCAGTGAGGAATCCAAAGTAGAAGGAGGAGAGCACTGATCTTTTGTTCCCGCCCCCGGCTGTTGCAGTGGCAGCAGTCGGGGTGCATTCCCTTGTCCCTCCCTTTTCCCGCCCCGCCAATTGTTGGCCTGCATTGACAGGTTAATTCCCCCTCCCGGGTTATAATTATTCCTGATTACCACTAAAGCTCAGCTTGAATGAAATCAGGGATACCATCGCTTTTTTTAAAAAATGAATTGACCTGAAATCAGGCATAAGCGCTGCTAAATGCGATTTGAGATTATAGCTGTAGCGATGTTATCCCTCGTTG
>DRKH01000103.1 GCA_011051825.1 Desulfobulbus sp. | reverse complement strand
TACCTGCGATTTTCCCCTTGACATCCGCAGGCAATTTCTCTATTTTCTCTCTCACCTTCCCGATTGCTGGGGGATGGTCTAATGGCAAGACAGCAGACTCTGACTCTGCCTATCGGGGTTCGAATCCCTGTCCCCCAGCCACTTCGAAGCAGGATTCACTTCTTTGTCCAGCTGCCTGGCATACTGCCAATCCTGGTTGCCACCTCCCCAGCGCTCATTCTCCAGTATCAGTCCCTTTTCCGAAATCATCTTCGGGTACGGTATTATCTTCTGTTGAAGAGTGTTTCAAGGACAGCGGCAGCTCGATGTGCATTTTTGTCCCCCCGCCAGTGATATTGCGCGCGGTCATGCGACCATTGGCGCCTTCAATAATGGACAGTGAAACTGACAGGCCCAGCCCCGTTCCCTGTCCGGGCGGCTTGCTGGTGACAAACGGGTCAAAAATTTCATTTATGATGTCAGGTGGAATCCCGATCCCGTTATCCTGAATGAGGATTATGAGCCGGCCGACCGGATCCTGGAAATGGTTGTATGTAGATATGAGTATGTGGCCGTTCTTTTTTGCGGCGAGAATGGCATCGCCGCTGTTTTGGAGGCAGTTGATGAAGACCTGTTTCAGCTGGTTCCTGTCGATGTTGACGATGTCATCTTTGGCACTGAAGCGGTATTCAATTGATATGGCACGAAAAGACGGTTGTATCGCGATCATCTCCACGGTGGATCGTAATACCTCATGGACCGATACGTCTTCCGGCACACCCCTGGTCATCCGGCCGTAATGCAGCAACTGCCGGATCAGGGACGCCATCCGGTGCAGCTCCTGTTCGGCCCGGTTGATGAAGTCCTTTTCTTCCGCCGTTATGGTGGACGAGCCGGCCAACAGGCCCAGGTATCCTTGCACAACTCCCAGCGGGTTGCCGATTTCATGGGCCAGACCGCTTGCCATTCGTCCGATGGAAGCAAGCTTTTCCGCATGGACCATTTCCTTCTGTTGCTTTTTCAGCCTCTGGTTTGCCAGGGCCAGATCCGTGACAGCCCTTTCGAGGGTGGTTCTGTCCTCTTCCAGCTTGGAAAGCATCATATTCAAACTGCTGGAGAGCCTGTCAAACTCATCGCCAGGCCGGTCGATGGCAAAGAAGGTCGGGGAGTGATCAGTATACCTGTCGGCCAGGTCGGCAAGACGCCCGATTGGCCGGGCCACCAGGGAGGTGATCCTGAGGTAATGGAGAATGCCGAAGAAGAGAAGGTTGATGAGTATATAGACAACTATCGCTTTTTCAGCCTGCCACAGGGAGTCGAACAACATCCTGCGATAGTGGTAGAGTCCCACCGCACCTATGATCCTGTTGTCACGGAGCACGGGCTCGGCAATGACGGTGATGGGCATGGTTCGGGGGTCGAAAATAGCGGACAGGAGTCCTGTCCGGTACAGGGCCGGCTTGCCGGTACGTATTGCTTGCGTTACGAGTTGTGACAGGATGGGTGGGGCCCCGCTCAGTCTGCCGGGAACATCGCGTCCTCCTGGTGCAGGACGTACAACGAGCTGCAGTCCGGGGATCTTTTTCCGGATATTGGCCATGAACCGTGCCTCAGATGCAGTTGCCACGTTTTTTTCGCCATGGCGGCGTATTAGAAGCTGCTTCCGGCAGGCGAGTATTATCCTGTCGCGCTGGATTTCATTGCGTGAAGCGTCATGGTACCAGAAGATGACGAGGACCAGGTTGACCATGACCATCGCCAGCAGAAGCAGCATCATGAAGTGAACAGCAAGATGAAATCGGATTCCCCGCACGCGCATCGTATCAGCACCTGCTCCCGCTGCTGCCCATGATCGGACGCTGCATGGTGGTTGATCCCTGGTGCGGTTGAAGCAGCTTGCCAGAGGCTACCTGACAATTATTGTCAGCCGCAAGGGCCAGGCGTTGACAAAATATGTCACTGCAGGTGGGTGCAGGTCCACGTCTGACGGTTGAACAGTGGATCATGGCGCGTTTATCCTGTTGATTTGTAAGCTAAAGCAAAGATAATTCCTGTCCTGGAACACTCCTTGAAATGTTTGGGGACAACAGAACAACCAGAGCCCATAAAGGCTACCTACCCCCATCAGTACCACAGGAGGAAAGAATCATGACACGAGGAACATTGAGAAGGCTGCACCGGAACACCGAGGGCTTTACCCTTGTCGAGCTGATGATTGTCGTTGCGATCATCGGTATCCTGGCGGCAATCGCCGTGCCCCAGTTCCTGAGTTATCGCCTGCGCAGCTACAACACTGCGGCCAAGGCCGTGGTCCATAACCTGAAAGCGGACGAGGCCAACCTGAATTCCGAGCTCGGTGTCTACGGTCATACCGAGGCCGCGGCAGCGACCCTGGCGGCAGCCGATGCTACTGCCCCTGGCGGCCCAAATACCGCTGTTGGTGCAGCGGCGGACTCTTCAGTCGTTCCCACGCTTGGCAGCGCCGCGACAGCCGGTGTTGCCGGCGCCAGGCTGGTCGGCACAACCACCCAGACCACGCCCAGGACCCTGGCCGTCGGAATCGCCATTGGCGCCAATATGATCGCCCAGGCCATCGATATCAATGACGCCAGCAACAACTCGACCTATACCCTCTTTGCCCGGCACATGAAGGGTGATACCGCCTACGGCATTGATTCTGACCTGGACAATGCCATGTTTTCGGTCTCCAACCCGGCCTGGCCCAACACCGCCGGTCTCGGCGCAACTACGGTCAATCCTGGTGGCGCCGCTGCCACCGCGACCGCGGTGGGTGATGATTTTAGCGGCGTTGCCGGCGGTGGTGTTCCGACCGCAAACTGGGCAATGATGTAAGACACCGGCCCGGGAACCTGCCTGAAGTATACCACGCAAGGCCTCCCCGATAAAGCGGGGAGGCCTTGCGTGCTTGTTTCTTTTGCTGCTTTTTCTGGGGACTGCCAATGGTTGCCATCTCTTTTCAGGGAGTTCGCAAGTCGTTTCGACAGGGCCTGGGGAGAAGACCGGTTCTGCATGGCCTGGACCTGGAGGTCAGGCACGGTGAGATCTACGGCTTCATCGGTCCCAACGGGGCGGGCAAGAGTACCTCCATCAAGCTGCTGCTCAATTTTCTTAATCCCGACCAGGGGAGGCTTTTTATTGCTGGCAGGGAGGTGGGCAGGCGACGGTTCCAGGAGTTGATCGGGTATCTCCCGGAGACCCCTTGTTTTTATGAAAACCTGACCGGCCACGAGACAGTCTGCTTTGCCGGCCGCGCCGCGGGATTGAATGGTGCGGCGCTACGGGAAAGAGGCCGCGAAGTGCTCGCCAGTGTAGACCTCGCCACGGCGGCTTCCTCCCGGGTCAGGACCTACTCCAAGGGCATGAAGCAGCGGCTCGGGCTGGCCGTTGCCCTTGTCCACGACCCTGATATCTATATTCTCGACGAGCCAATGAGCGGGCTTGATCCCATGGGGCGCCATCTGGTCACCAATATCATCATGGATCTGAAAGAGCGTAAAAAGACCGTGTTCTTCAGCAGCCACATCCTCAATGACGTCGAGGTGATGTGTGACCGGGTGGGCATACTGCACAGGGGGTGTCTTGTTTTCAGCGGTCCCATGGCAGACCTTCTGCGGGCCGGGGAATCCCTTGAAGACGTGTTCATGCGTTTTGTTCAGAACCCTGGCTCCGCCTGAAGCCTGGTCAGGCCTGTTTTTCAGGCCCCCTGGAGCCATGGCCTGTTGATATGACCTTCTCTCCGGTGCCTCCATTATGGATAAGATACTCCTGGTTGCCTCGATAACTTTCAAGGATCTCATCCGCAACAAGGCATTGCATGGTATCTATTTTGCCAGTATTTTCCTGTTTCTGGCCAATATCGCCATAACGGCGCTTTTTTCATGGGAACTCGGCAAGGTGGCGGTGGATGTCGGCCTCTCCATCGTTTCCCTGGCCGGACTGCTGTTTATTTTTTTCCTGGCAACAGGCAGTGTCGCCGGTGAGATTACCGAAAAAACGGTCTATTTTGTCCTTGCCCGGCCGGTCACGAGGACCCAGTATGTCCTTGGAAAATACCTGGGGTTGGCCGGGGTGCTTTTTCTCTCCTGTGTCGTGATCGGCGTGAGCGCCGCACTCTCGGTCAGGATGGCCATTGCCCAGTACCCCTTATACCAGCCGGTCAACTATTCCTGGGGCACGTTTTTTCTCGCTTGGCTGTTTCTTCTGCTGTCCCTTCTTGTCACCCTCTCTTTTTCCCTGTTCTGGACCATGGTCTCGAGCCATGCCTATACGGCCATGCTCTTCTCCATTCTCACCTATTGTATCGGCAGCGGCCTGGAAACCACGCGGTACCTCCTGCTCAGAGATGCGAATTTTGCCGACAAGACGGTTCTTCGCTGGCTCATCAGCGCCATGGTCTGGGTCTTTCCGAATCTCAAGGCCTTTGACCTGAAAACAACGGCAGCCTACGGCCTCGAGGTAACTCCCTGGTACCTGGTGATCACCGCAGCCTATGGAATTCTCTATATCTTCATGATGCTGTTTCTTGCCGCCCAGGTCATGAACAGGAGGGAGCTGGGATGATGCGGCGGTGGAGGAGTTACGGCGCCCTGCTGCTTTTCCTGCTTTGCCTGGTACTCTATCTGCCCTGCAGCCTTTTTTTACAGCACTACCGGGTGAAGCATGCCTTCCAGAGTTCATCCCTGGTGCTGGCGTTGCCGCCCGCTGCTCTCAAGATACTTGCCGGCGAGTTTCGGGGTGTCCTCGTTGACAAGATCATCCTGGATATCGGCTCATTTCTTGGATCGAAGCAGAAGCCGACCCGACAGGACTGGGACAACATCATTCGCTCCCTTGAGCAGGTCATGGCCCTTGACCCCCGTTTTCAGCAGACCTACATGCTCGTGCAGGGGTATATCCCCTGGGACGCCGGCGAGCCGCGGAAGGCCAACGAACTTCTTGATCTGGCCCGGAAGGCCCGACCTTATGACTGGCGTCCCGGCTATTACATCGGATTCAACGCCTATTATTTTCTGCACGATTATGCGAAAGCCAGCGCCAGTCTTCTGGCGGCGGCACGGATAAAAAATGCTCCTGTGCTTCTGGCCGTACTGGGCGCCCGGTTTGCGGACCAGGCCGGTTCAGAGGAAACAGCCCTCCTGATGTTGCGGACAATTCTCGGGGAGCTGCAGTCGAACCAGGGGCTTTCTGAAGAGGAGAAGAGCCATCGGATCAAGGAGATCAAGGACCGTATCACTGCCCTGCAGGGGGTTTGGTTGCTGAAGAAGGCCATCGCCGGGTTTCACCGGCAATATGGATTTTATCCTTTTAGTCTGGATTATCTTGTGTACAAGGGATTCCTGTGGCGAATCCCGGATAATCCCTATGATACTAACTACTATTACCGCTTCGAAGACGGCACTGTGGCATTTGACGCTATTCGTGGCGAGACCGGCGAAGAATAGGTACCTGCAGACAGAACGGATGAGTAGCATAAGAAAGGTTTTGATCATCGATGACGAGGAGAACATGCGGCATCTCCTGTCCGTCCTGCTGCAGCGGAATGGATTTCAGGCCGTCCTGGCGCAGGATGGTCGTCAGGGGCTCCAGGCCCTGTCACGAACGGAGTTTGTGTGTGTTCTTTGTGACGTCCGGATGCCCGAAATGGATGGCCTGCGTTTTTTGGCCGAACTGCGGGCGCAGTCGATTGCTGTGCCCATAGTAATGATGTCCGCGTTTGGCACCATCAAGCTCGCTGTCCAGGCTATGCGTGAGGGTGCCTGTGACTTCATCACCAAGCCTTTTCAGGGAGAGGAGGTCATAATTGCCCTGGAAAAAGCCATTGACCAGCAGCGGTTGAGGCGGGAAAATGAACAGTTGCGGCGTCAGTTGCTCGAGATCTCCGGCGGCAATGGTTTTGATCGTCTTGTGGGCAGGAGCAGTGCCCTGCGAAGAGTTGTTGAACAGGCGGGAAAGATAGCGCAATACAAGACAACCGTGCTCATTACCGGTGAGTCGGGCACTGGCAAGGAGCTCCTCGCCCAGGGGATTCATGAGGCAAGCGGCAGAAGTTCCGGATCTTTTGTGGCCGTCAACTGCGGTTGCATTCCAGAGAATCTCATGGAAAGCGAGTTTTTCGGCTACTGCAAGGGGGCCTTTACCGGAGCGGATCGTGACAAACAGGGTTTTTTCCAGGAAGCAGGCGGTGGCACGTTGTTTCTGGATGAGATTGGTGAGATGCCGCTCTTCATGCAGGTGAAGCTGTTGAGGGTGCTCCAGGAGGGGGAAATTCGACCGGTGGGGGGCGTCCGCCCGGTGCCTACGGATGTCAGGATTGTGGCTGCAACCGCCCGTGATCTTGAAGAGGAGGTGAAGCGCGGCACCTTCCGCCAGGATCTTTTTTTTCGTCTCAATGTCTTGAATCTGCGATTACCGCCTCTTCGCGAGCGTCTTGAGGATATACCTCTCTTGGCTGAGTACTTCCTGGAGCAGGTGAATCATCACGCCGGGACCTCCGTAAAGGGGATCGCCAGGCAGGCGCTAAGGCTCCTGATGCAGTATCACTGGCCGGGCAACGTCCGTGAACTTGAAAACATCATTGAACGGGGGGCCTTGCTGGCGGAAAAGGATATCCTGCTTGCCGAAGACCTTCCCGAGAATTTCGGCGTAAGGTGCGAGAATCGTCGTCTTGACGATCTTCTGGGCACGCTCTCCATAAAAAAGGGACGGAAAATACTTGAAAAACGTCTGATCCAGAGAGCCCTCGAGGCTACCGGCGGCAACAAGAGCAAGGCATCCGAATTGCTTGAAATAAGCTATCCTTCCCTTCTCCATAAGATCAAGGCGTACGGGATATAAGACCTACGGCCGGATAATAATTTCATATATTGTTATTCTTTTTTATACCTCCCTCTTGTTTTCAATACTTTTTTTATAAAATTGTTTCTGTTTAATGGCGGCCGGATCATTTTCTCGCTGTCTTTAGTCGTCTATCATAGTTGAATAATTACAAAAAAGTAGATTTTTCATGGGTGGTGTTGTTGTTGCATGAAAGTAGTCGGGAGGAAGAAATTGAGTTCCATTTCTGGAGATCGTTCCATGTTACTGTCCAACGAAGATGGTTTTTCTGTTCTCGAGGTCTTTACGGTTGTTGCCATTATCTTGATCCTGGCAGCGGTCGCTGTTTCGAGTATGGGTTCATGGCTTCCCAATCTGCGTTTGAAGGCAGCGGCGAGGGACCTGTACAGTGCTGCCATGAAGGCAAAAAGCGAGGCTGTCAAGCGGAACAGGAACTTTGCCCTGACCTTTAACCAACAGGTCGGGGGGGTGATGTACGCCTATATTGTCTTTGAGGATTCGGATGCGGATTGTGAGTATGACCCCGGTGAACAGGTGGTGGCGCAGGTGAGGCGCTGGCCGGAAAATGTCTCTCTCGACACGACCAAGGGCGGAGGGAATGGCCTGAGCTTTGTCGCCAATGACGATGGGTGCCCCACCCTGGCATTCAGGCCAACGGCGATACCGACACAGAATGGAGGCGGATTTGCCAACGGCTCGGCATTTCTGGTAAACAGCCTCGGCCACACGGTCAGCGTGGTGATCAGTCGGGCCGGTAATGTTTCAATTCAGTGAGATTGCGGGTTATGTCCAGGAAAAATCAAATGCCTGAGCCAGGGAACGATCATTTGGTCGAGCAGGGATTTACCCTGATCGAGTTGATGATGACCCTGGTTATTTCCAGTTTCGTTATTATTGCCCTGTATGCAACCTACACGTCACAGCAGCGTGTATATGCAGTCCAGGATCAGGTCGCTGCAATGCAGCAGAATATTCGTGCCGGTCTTGATATTCTTACCAGGGAACTGCGACTGGCAGGATACCATGGTACGAGTTCGACGTTGAGTCCATCCTGCAATATTGGCGCTGCCGGTGCACCCGTAGCGCCGGGCGTATTGTCGGTAGCTGCCAACCAGCTTGACTTCTCGCGGGATTTGAACAGCGATGGTGACTGTTCCGATCCCGGGGAGAATTTGACCTATGCCCTGTACGTTGCCGCCGATGGTGTTACAAAACTGGGGAGGAGAGATAACAACAATGCGGTGCCGGCCTACCAGGCTGTTGCCGACTCGTTTGATGCCATAGAGTTCAGGTATCTCGACAAGAATGGACTCGTAACCACGACCCCGGCTGATGTTTCTCTCGTTCAGGTTTCGATCCTGGCTCGGGCAACCCGGCCCGATGACAGGTTCAGGAATACAGCGACGTATACTGCTGCGTCGGGGAACGTGTTATGGGTGGCGAATGATAATTTTCGTCGCCGTTTTTTCATGACAACCGTCCAGTGTAGAAACATGGGGTTATAGGTTCATGTATACATCCAGGAAAGATGATGGATTCACGCTGATTGAGGTGATGATTGCTATTATTGTTCTCGTTATAGGAATATTATCGCTCTATTCTATGCAGGTCCGATCTGTAAAAGAGAATTACAGGGCAAACAGAATGACTCTCGCATCAACGTGGAATTCTTCCATGGTTGAACGATTTATTGGTATGAAATTTTCTAGTGCCAGCCTGAAAGATAATGATGGTGATGGCACGGGACAGGATGGGAATAAGGATGGCGTTGATGATGATGGCGGCAATTTTGGACTTGATGATGCAACAAATGCAACTGCCGATGGAATGTCTACGACGTCTGACAATAAGTACACAATTTATTGGAATGTAGCTGTTGATGTCCCTATGCCAAATTTGAAAACAATCAGGGTTATTATCCAGGATAATAAAAATGTTCTCCGTCAACCTGTTGTATTTACTTATATAAAGGACGACCTTATTTAGGGGGATCAGGTGGTTATTTCTACTCTCGCAAAATCTCTTGATAATGAGGGCGGGTTTGTTCTTGTTACCGCCATGCTAATCATGGTGGTGTTGACATTTCTCGGCATTTTCGCGACCAATACCAGTGTATTTGACATGCAGGTTGCCAATAATGACAAGCTCGCCAGGGAATCTTTATATGCTGCCGAAGGCGGCCTGGAGACAGGGATTGAAGTGACAGAGCAGAATCTGAGCTGTCCCGGAGGATTTACAACTAATCGAAATCTCCCGGATGGCACGAGTTCCACCCTGATATCGGGTGTTGAGGTATTGGACCCTCTCCTCTGGCGACAGAATTCCGCACCCTCGGCAAATCAATCCCTCTATCCGGGGGACTTCTATCTGGCGGGCGGCGCCAACAGTGCAGCCAGGAATCCATACCGGGATGTCACCTTCCCGCCCCGGGATGCAACGGTCAATCCCCCGCAAAGCCGGGGACCGCATACCAACCTTTCCATTTACGGGATTGTCAGCCTGGTCCAGGGTGGAGCGATTCAGGTCGCTGCCGGATATGAGGGGAAGGGCAAGGGTGCAGCCGGCGGCGGAGCACTCATGGTGTATGATATCCATTCTCAGCACTTGGGGCAGGCCGGCAGTGAATCAATTCTTCGGTTGCAATGGAATCACGTGGTCGGACAGGAAGGGGATTGCCTTTATTGAAATGTCCGATGAGCTATCGATTATGTAGGGGATGGACAATGAACGTACTGGGCCGGAACATGATTCTCGTATTGTTGTTGCTGGTTGTTGCCGGAACGGCTTCTGCTGCCGTTTTTGTCAAGGGAAAGGTGACGCGGTCGCCATGGAAAGAGAGACAATACCATATTGCAGTCGATAATGTGGAATATACGATCATGCCGAATGTGAAGATCATGTTGAAGGGTACTCGTGGAAATCATCCTGCGCGGACCGCGGGCCACCAGCAATTGCAGCGCCTTGGAGCAGGAATGACAGTCTGGATCAGTGTCGAAGGCAACCGTATTTACCAGATCTGGCAGGCGAAATAGGAGGCAGGCATGAAGGGTACAAGGAAAGCTCCGGCAATCGGCATGGTCCTGCTGGTTTCGTTCAGCCTGTTTCTCCCTGGAGAGCTTTTGGCCGTGACCGCCCAGGATTATGCCGCTGTTCCCCCCTTTCTCACCACCAGTGTACCGCCGCTGGTTATGCTGGTCATGGGGCGCAACCATAAACTCTATTACGAGGCCTACAACGATGCCTCGGATCTGAACGAGGATGGCGTCCTGGACGTTGGCTACAAGGGTGAGGATGAGCCTTTTACCGACACCAACGGCAACGGTGTCTGGGATGCCGAGCCCACCCTGACAGATACCAATGGCAACGGAACCTGGGATCCGGGAGAGTTCATCGACAGCAACGGCAACGGTGTCTGGGATGCAGAACCCTTTACCGATGTCAACGGCGATCATCGCTGGACCAAGGGGATCGACTACTATGGGTATTTTGATTCCCACAAATGCTATACGTACAATGACACTGGTTCACAGGATACCTCGCTGTTTGAACCCTCATCAGTTACACCGGACAAAAAGTGCAGTGGCGCCAACGAGTGGAGTGGTGATTTCCTGAATTACCTGACCACGTCCCGGATGGATGCCTTGCGCAAGGTCCTGTATGGCGGATTTCGGGATGTTGACAGCGCAACCGAAACCATACTGCAGAGGGTCTATGTTCCCCAGGACGCACATTCATGGGGCAAGGAATATACAAGTGTTGCAGTGGATGGTTATGATATATCTGATTATACGCCTTTTTCCGTGCCACAGCCCGGCTTGAGGCACCTGTTTGCCTCCACCACGCTTTCGGATAACGGTGTTCCACTGCTCCGGTACGCCCTCAACAATACCCATCGGATATGGGAGTGGGTATCCAAGGAATCACCGGTGGCCGATAACTCCATCGCGACCACAGGGGGAGGTCATCCAGGCCATCCGGCGGACCATGCCGCCTTTGAGTCCATGGTAACAACATTTGCCACTGCGGCCAACCTGTTCGGGTCTGGTGCGTGGCTGGACTACACCATTCGAAACCATGTTGATCAAGTGTATCCTTCACCGTCCAATTCGGATTTCGGTGCCATCGATGGCGGAGGTAATCCCTGGGGCAGTAACTATGGATACTCCGATACCCATGACTGGTACGCCAGTGACCAGGAAAATTACCTTGCCATATTCACCGGCCACCTTGATGTGGTGACAGCGGGAAATTATCAGATTGCCGTTGATGGCGACGATGCTGTTGAGGTCATCATCGACGGTGGTACAGCGAACGAGAGGGTTATCGGATACTATGGTCCCCACGCGGCATGCTGGTGCACCTCGCATTCCGATACCGTCTACCTGACTGCCGGAACACACTCCATAGAATTCCGCATGGAAGAGGCCGGTGGTGGAGACCGGTATTTCCTCTACTGGAACGGTCCGGACTCCGGGTACGCTTGGAGCATCATCCCGGCCGCCCGGTTTACCGATCTGAATATGGCGACATACCATCTTGACGCGCCTGCCTCGACCATCCATGACCTCACCGTACGGGTCAAGGTCTGCGATCCCGCCGTGGGTGTCGAAGACAACTGCAAACAGTATCCTGACGGGGATTACAAGCCAGTAGGGCTGCTGCAGCGCTACGGGGAATCGGATCGCATGTACTTCGGCCTGATGACAGGCTCCTATACAAAGAATACCGCGGGCGGAGTGCTGCGTAAAAACATCAGCTCCATCAAGGACGAAATTGATCCCGATACGGGCCAGTTCTCCGGCGTCAGCGGCATCATCGACACGATCAACAACCTGCGGATCGCAGAGTACAATTACGGTTCCTACTCTTATAATCCCGGCTGGCCCGATGCCTGGGTAACGACCCGACCGATGCATGACGGCGAGTTTCCGGACTGGGGCAATCCCACCGGTGAAATCATGTACGAGGCATTGCGGTATTTTGCAGGCAAGCCTTCTCCCACGCCGGCATTCGATTATACCAACGCGGGAAGCCTGGACAATGCCCTTGGCCTGCCCAAGGCAGACTGGATCGATCCATACCATCTTGAAGACACCAACGGCAATGGTGTACTGGACCCGGGCGAGGATACGAACGGCAATGGCAAACTCGACGGATATGAACGTTGCGCCAAGCCGTTCATGCTTGTGTTGAGTGACATCTATCCCACCTTTGATTCGGACCAGGTACCGGGGAACATATTCAATCCTTCATTCACCGGCGACCTGACCGACTCTGCCGGTAATAATCCCATCAATGAAGATGCCCTTGCCACCAAGATCTCCGATGGAGAGGGCATCAGTGGAGCCAATTACTACATAGGCCAGAAAGATGCCACGTATGACGGTGCCTGCACTCCGAAACCCGTTGATAACTTTGGGGAACTGCGTGGTCTCTGTCCTGAGGAACCCACCAAGCAGGGAAGTTACACTGCTGCCGCGGTAGCATATTATGGGGCCAAGACAGACATCAGCGCCTCAGCAGATGGCGCCCAGCATGTGGCCACTTACGCCGTTGGCCTGGCTTCGCCGTTACCGAAGATCAATATCAAGATCCGGAACAATACCGTGACCCTGATTCCCTTTGCCAAGTCTGTCGGCGGCTGTCTTGGTATAAGTAACGCGGAAGGGGATTTTCAGCCGACCAATACCATTGTCGATTTTTACGTGCAGGAGATTACGCCGACCAGGGGAGTTTTCCGGGTCAACTTCGAGGATGTCGAGCAGGCGGCAGACCATGACATGGATGCCATTGCCATGTATGAATACCAGGTGAATGATAACGGAACTCCCTCGGATCCCTCCGATGATACCCTGGAAATCAGCATGTCCGCGACCTATGCCTCAGGCTGCATTATTCAGCACCTTGGCTATATCATCTCCGGCACGACCCAGGATGGTATTTATCTTGAGCTTCGGGATGCGGATACCGACGCAGGAGATGATGTGGATTACTTCCTGGATACCCCGCCGGGCCAGGCTCCCGGCAGCGGCTACAATGACGGCCTGCCACTTCCGAAGACCGCAACGAGGACGTTTGTTCCCGGCACGTCCCCCGGCGCGACGTTGTTGAAGAATCCTCTCTGGTATGCGGCCAAGTGGGGAGGTTTTGAAGACAGGAATACCCCGACAGAGGATTTGAACGGCGATGGGGTGCTCAGCGCATTTGAGGATGTTAACGGTAATCATGCCATAGATTACACGGAGGATCCTGTTCCCGACCTTAAAGAGGAGTGGGACGCGGACAGCGACGGCATACCTGACAGTTACTTTTATGTCGTCAACCCTCTTCGCCTGGAAGAACAGCTCAACAAGTCCTTTGCAGCCATTCTTAACCGGAGCGCCAGCGGCACGGCGGCCTCGGTTGTCTCCAATTCCCGCTCCGGCGAGGGCGCGGTATATCAGTCCATCTTCTATCCGAAAAAATACGATGCCTTTGGCCATGATGTCAGTTGGGCCGGAGATGTACAGGCTCTGCTTGTCGATGAACGGGGCAACATGCGGGAGGATCATTATGACCCGGAATGGTACCTTCCCTCCCACAGAACAGAGCCTAATCCAGGACGGTTCCAGATCAACCTTCGTAGCGACATCGACCGGAATGGCGACGGAGACTGCACTGATCCCGACGATGTGGATTATGATGGTGACGGACAGTGTGACAAGAGAGATCTGATCGTCCTCTTCGAAGGAGACAGGGTCCTGAAGTTTGATGATGTCAACGAGAATCAGCGCCCGGACCGTGATGAAGATCGGGACCATGATCATCAGCTTGACCTTGGCGAGGATCTCAACAACAACGGTATCCTCGATCCCGGTGAGGATGTCAACGGTAATGGATTGCTGGATGCCAGTGAAGATCTCAATGGTAATGGCTATCTCGATACGGACGAGGACTTTAATGGCAACCACAAGCTTGATCCGGGTGAGGACCTGAACCATAACGGCGAGCTTGACACAAATGAGGACTTTAACGGAAACCGTATCCTGGACCCGGGTGAAGATCTGAATCACAATGGCCGGCTTGATATCATTGACGAGACGGTCTGGCAATCCAACGATGTCTCCGAGGCCCTGGCAGGGCAGATAAAGTATCTCTGGCGGGCTTCAGACTGGCTCAATGCCATCTTTACCGGGTCGGTTCCCGGGGCATCAGGTTCACAGATCGAGACAATCCCCGACAGGGAGGATACCGGTTCCCTCTCCGATCGTCGTATTTTCTCGTTCATCGACACTAATCGGAATATGGTGGTCGATCCGGGAGAGCAGAAGGAGTTTGTCTCCTCTGATCCTGGTTTTGATGACTACCTGACCCTCTATTCCCCGGCGCTTGATGCGGCCAACGTGCCGCAGTGGGTTACCGATATCCGGGCCGCTGGTAATTTCTCCCTGTTTCAGCAGGATCAGGCGGACAGGATCATCAACTACATCCGGGGCGCTGACCAGGATCTTACCGGGGAGTATGATATCGCCGGGACGAGCCTGCCGAGAATGCGCAGCAGGCAGCTTGTCGATCCCGTGGACGGAGTGCAGAAGACCTGGAGGTTGGGTGATATCATTCATTCGACCCCCACCGTGGTTGGCCGTCCCGGCGAGGGCTACCATCTGTTATACAGAGATTTCAGCTATGCTGATTTCGTTGCCCGGTATCAGAAGCGCCGGATTGTCATATATGCCGGTGGCAATGACGGAATGATCCATGCCTTCAATGGAGGGTTCTACGACGGCACGAGCAAGACCTTTAAGACCGCCCTTGCGGAACCGTTTACCGATCAGAACGGTGATGGAGTATATACTCCGGGAGAGCCGTTCATCGACTGGAACGGCAATGGCAGCTATGATGGTGCCAACCAGGACAATTATGCGCTGGGGGCGGAACTGTGGGCCTATGTGCCTTATAACCTGCTGCCACATCTGTACTGGTTGACAGAGCCCGGATATCCTCACGTCTATTTCAACGACCTCAAGCCCAGGATTTTCGATGCCCGTATCTTCACTCCGGACAATGATCATCCCAATGGCTGGGGAACGGTCATGGTGGTGGGGATGCGCTTTGGCGGCGGCAAGATAACCGCCGATCTCAATCACAACGACACTGCGGATCCATCGGATCCGACCATGAGTTCGGCCTATGTGATATTTGACATCACCAACCCCGAGGCTGAGCCAAGGGTTCTTGCCGAGCTCTCCTTTGCCCGGCAGGGATACACGACCTGCTATCCGACCGCCATGCCCATGGAAAATGATTCCGAGCACAGGTGGTATCTTGTCTTCGGTTCCGGTCCGGCTGATGCCAACGGTGACGCAAGTCCGCACCCGGCTCCCTCGTCGTCAGATCCTGATATCCTGACTGAAGCTGTCAGCAAGCAGACGGCAAAGCTGTTCGTTGTTGATATTACGGAGCTCGGTACCGCCTCGGCCCATCTGCAGTATATTGATGCCAGCGGCGTGCGAAGGACTGTACCTGCGGCTCCCTCCTCTCCGGTGGATTATTATATCAGCGAACTGGACAGTGATGCCTTTGTCTCGGATCCCATAGCGGTCGATTATGATCTTGACTTCAATACCGATGTCGTATACTTCGGAACAGTTATCGGTGACGATTCCAGTGGCTGGCGCGGGAAACTCCGGCGTCTGCTGCCCCTTGACGATGTTCAGCCGTCAAAATGGGTAAGCGGGGACGTCAATGGTGATGGAATGTCGGATTTTACAGGAACTGATAGCAGGGCCAGGAACACGCTGATCGACCTGACGAGTATACCGAGTCTCGTTGGCCAGGGACAGCCGATTACCGCTGCCCCGACCATAGGCCTGGGGGATTGGATCGATTTTGACGGTGATGGCTCTTTCGATGCAAAGAATCGCTGGGTCTTTTTCGGTACGGGCCGTTTTCTGACACGATCCGATGCGGAAAATGTTGATCAGCAGAGTTTTTACGGTATCAAGGAACCGTGGGACGCATCCGGCTTTACCTGGGCCAGCGTGGACCGTGACGCCAACCTGCTGAATACCGGCGAGCTCAACGTGTTTGATGACGAAAGCGTGCGCGACAAGGCAACCGCCATGCCTGCACCGTGGCCGACCTGGGATGATCTCCTCGACGAAATCTATTCCACGTATGACGGCTGGTACATCAACTTCGAAAAATCGAAGGAAAGGAATATCGGCCAGGCTGTACTGCTTGGTGACCTGCTCACTTTCACCACCTACAGGCCTTCTCCGGATATCTGTACCTTTGAAGGTGAATCCTGGCTCTATGCCCTTTATTACAAGTCCGGGACACCATACTACAAGCCGGTAATCGGATTTTCTCATAATGATTTCAATGGCAATGGTACCCTTGATGAAGGGGAGGCCCAGATGAAAGGCAAAGTCTATCTTGGTCAGGGCCTGGCGGTGACCCCGAATGTTCATACCGGAAGGCAGTCCGGCTCGACGGCTTTTGTCCAGACAAGCACAGGTGCTGTCAAGACCATTGAGCAGCTCAACCCGGGTATGACGAAATCCGGTAAGGCCTCCTGGATGGAGCGTCGATAGCCGGAGGTACCGGGACATTCCCGCCAGGGAAATATCCAAAGATCATATTGTCCTTTTTTTCTAATGCCCATGGGGCAGTGGAGTTACAGGTGGCTTGGAAGAGCCGCCCGTAATTCTGCTGCCTCTTTTTCTGTTGGCCCTTTATTCATGAAATTTATGGATTGCTTCGATCGGGCAGATAAGGTTTTTTTCCTTGACTTCTCACAGTACGGGTCTATATATATTACTGTTTTTTTCTGAATACCGATTCAGTTGGTTTGCTGTCGGTAAGGCGTAGCCGGGGAGCGGGAATCCCTCCGGAAGTTACGTACGTAGGTTATCTCTTTATTTCGGTAATTTAACACAAGAGAGGGAAAGTTATGGCAAAGTTGGTTGAACCGCATGGTGGTAAAGGTCTTGTCTGTGCCCTGCTGCACGGTAGTGAGCTGGAGGCAGAGAAGGAAAAGGCGGCAGGTCTGAAAAAAGTGCAGGTCAGTGCCCGCGCCAAGGGTGACCTGATCATGATGGGTATCGGCGGATTCTCTCCCCTGAGCGGTTTCATGGGTCGTGACGACTGGAAGGGCGTCTGCGAGAATTTCCAGCTCGCCGACGGCACCTTCTGGCCTGTGCCGATCACCCTGGATATCTCCAAGGAAGATGCCGACGCCATCTCTGCCGGTGACGAGATCGCCCTTGAGGCAGACGGCGAGATCATGGCCACCATGAAGGTCACCGAGAAGTACGAGATGACCGAAGCCGACAAGAGGTGGGAGTGCGAGAAGGTCTTCAAGGGCGAGGGCGAGGACTCTGCCGATGACAAGTTCTGGGAGATCGCCATGGAGGATCATCCCGGTGTCATCATGGTCATGAACCAGAAGGAGTACAACATCGCCGGTCCGGTCAAGGTCCTGTCCCAGGGCGAGTATCCGAACGAGTACCCCGGTGTTTACCTGACCCCGGCCGAGACCCGCGCCATGTTCGAGGAGAGGGGCTGGAGCAATGTTGCCGCCCTGCAGCTGCGCAACCCCATGCACCGTTCCCACGAGTTCCTGGCCAAGATCGCCATCGAGGTCTGTGACGGTGTCCTGATCCATTCCCTGATCGGTAACCTGAAGCCCGGCGATATCCCGGCCGATGTCCGTGTAAAGGCCATCGAGATCCTGATCGACAACTACTTTGTCAAGGACAACGTCATCAACGCCGGCTACCCGCTGGACATGCGGTATGCCGGTCCCCGTGAAGGCCTGCTCCATGCCACCTTCCGCCAGAACTACGGTATCAACAACATGCTGATCGGCCGTGACCATGCCGGTGTCGGCGACTTCTACGGCCTGTTCGAGGCCCAGGAGATCTTTGACCGCATCCCCACCACCGGTGATCCGGGCAAGGACCTGCAGTGCAAGCCCATGAAGATCGACTGGACCTTCTACTGCCATAAGTGCGACGGCATGGCCTCCATGCGCACCTGCCCGCACAGCAAGGAGGACCGCGTCATCCTGTCCGGTACCAAGCTGCGCAAGGCCCTGTCCGAGGGTGGCGATATTCCGGATCACTTCGGTCGTGACGAGGTCCTGGAGCATCTCAAGAAGTACTATGCCGGCCTGACCGAGAAGGTCGAGGTCAAGATGCAGAAGGCGGCTTCCGGTGCAGACATGAAGTAATCTCCGCCTGCAATCGTTGATGTATCGAGGAGGCACCCTGGGTGCCTCCTTTTTTATTGCCGGATCGGCCTTTTTAAGTTTCAGCAGGGAGGACAAGGAAAGATGGCGGACAGCACGAGCCCGGTGACCGTGCAGGTCGGACTGGGAGAGCGGAGTTATCCCATCCGCATCGCGGCGGGAATCCTGGACAGGGTAGGGGAGGACCTGCGAAAGCGTTCCCTGGCCAGGAGATACTGCGTGATCAGCGATGATTACGTGGCCGACCTTTACGGCGAGCGTCTCATGCGCTCCCTGGCAGGGGCAGGCATCACCGCTGGGCTGCTCTCCTTTGCCAGGGGAGAGGAGAGCAAGAACCTGCAGACCATTGCGGAGCTGGCCAGTGCACTGGCGCGGCAGGGCTATGACCGCGGCGATGGCCTGATTGCCCTGGGTGGCGGTGTCACGGGGGATATCACCGGCTTTCTCGCTTCGATCTACATGCGGGGAATTCCCTTTGTCCAGGTGCCCACCACCCTCCTGGCCCAGGTCGATTCCTCGGTGGGCGGCAAGACCGGCGTGGATATCCCCGAGGGCAAGAACCTGGTGGGTACCTTTTACCAGCCCCGGGCCGTGTACATCGACACCGACTGTCTCGCCACGCTGCCAGGCCGGGAACTGCTGGGCGGGCTGGCAGAGGTGATCAAGTACGGCGTGATCCGTGACGCCGGTTTCTTCGACTATCTCGAGTCGCAGCGCGAGGCCGTCCTGGCCCTGGACAGTGATGCCGTCTCCCGGGTGATCGCCCGCTGCTGTGAGATCAAGGCGCGGGTGGTGGAGGAGGATGAGCGGGAAGGGGGACTGCGGCGGATCCTCAACTTTGGTCACACCCTGGGCCACGCCATCGAGGCCGCCTCCCGCTTTCGCATCATCCACGGCCTGGCCATTGCCATGGGCATGCGGGCCGCGGCAGACCTGGCGGTGCGGGGAGGCATGCTGGCAGCAGGCGATGCCGCCCGAATCCGTGCCCTGCTCGAGGCCTATGGCATGCCGGTGGTGGTGCCCCCGGAGCTGGATCGGCAGGAGATCCGTTCCTACCTGCAGACCGACAAGAAGACCGTGGCCGGCCGTGTTTTTTTTGTGCTGCCCGAGGCCATCGGCCGGGTGTGCATCACCGATGCGGTGCGGCCCGAGGATATTGACGCAGTGCTTGACAGTGATTAAATTGCATCCGCCCGCTGGTGTCCCTGCCTGGGGGTGTCGTGGTTTATTCGAAAGTGGCGCAGAGCGCCCGGTGGGGTGTTGCACCGCAGAGCGGTGCAACAAGAGCAACCATCCTTTGGGCTCCACCGCACACTCTGGGCGCCACCTCAACCTCGTGACACTGCTCTGCGGTGTCACGTAATTTGTTGTGGCTGTGACCTGAAAACCGGGTTCAGCCGTGCTGGTTTATCCGAAAACGTCTGTCCGCAGCGCAAGGAGTGGCGGTATTTTCATGGTTTGTTGGGCTGCAACCCGAAAACCTGGTCCAGCCATGCTGGTTTATCCGTGAGACGAGGTTATCATGCCGATCTACGAATTTTTCTGTGCCGACTGCAACACGATTTTCAATTTCTATTCCAGCCGGATCAACACCGAAGCAAGGCCTGATTGCCCCAAGTGCGGCCGCAAGGGGCTCGACAAGATGATGTCCACCTTTGCCACCGTCGGCAAGACCGGCGAGGACGAGGCCGATGATCCCCTGGCCGGGCTCGACGAGAGCAGGATGGAGCAGGCCTTTGCCGGCCTGATGCGGGAAGCGGAGAGCATCAACGAGGAGGACCCGCGGCAGATGGCCCGGCTCATGCGTCGCTTTTCCGAACAGACCGGAATTTCACTCGGCGAGCAGATGGAAGAGGCCCTGTCGCGCATGGAGGCAGGCGAGGATCCGGACCAGATCGAACAGGAGATGGGCGACCTGCTCGACTCCGACGATGCCTTCACCCTGGAGGCCATGAAAAAAAAGATCCGGACCGGTCCCAGGCCGCCGGCCCACGACGACACGCTCTACATGCTCTGACCAGGGTATTGCCGGCCGGTGAGCAGGGCCATCGTCTCCTCGAGGCGATCACCCATGCCTGCAGGCGAGAGCCGCCGGAGCCTCGGTCGTGGCTTGCCAGCCTGCGGGCGATCGCTCTGGCGCGGTCCATGCTCACCTGGCAGGACCGGTATGGCGGGTGGCCGTAAGGGGGGTGCCCTGCCGTTAACCGTTAACTTTGCATATTGCCCCGTGCCGGACGACCCAACAGGAAATTTTTTAGAGGATGATTATGAACAGGAAAAAGTGCATGGACGGAATCGGTCGGGGCAGGGGCATGGCGCTCTGTGCCGCCCTGGTGGCAACGATCATGGTTCCAGCGGCAGCCGGGGCCGCAGGCATCAACGATACCATAGCCAACGCCCTGCAGGGCGACTGGGGACGGATCACCCTTGACCTCCGCTACCGTTACGAACACGTGGACCAGGACGGCCTCAAGACCGCCAACGGCGACCCCCTCCGCATCCGGCTGGGGTACCTGACGCCGAAGTTCTCCGGCCTGCAGGCATTTGCCGAGTTCGAGGGCAACAACTCCGTCTTTCTCGACGACTACAACAACACCGATAACAACAAGACCGACTACGCGGTCATCGCCGATCCCAACAAGGGGGAGTTGAACCAGGCCTGGCTTTCCTGGTCCGGGTATGAGGGCACGGTGGTCAAGGCGGGCAGGCAGCGGATGAACTGGGACGACCAGCGGTTCATCGGCGCGGTGGGCTGGCGGCAGATGGAGCAGACTTTTGACGCGGTCTCGGTCTTTTCCACCCCGCTGCCCAACCTGGATCTCAAGCTCTCCTATGTCTGGAACGTGCGCAATATCAAGAGCCGCGACGTGAACATGTCCTCGCCGCTCGTCAATATCGCCTATACCTTCAGCGGCATCGGCAGGCTGAGTGCCTATGCCTACCTGCTCGACTACAACGACGAGGCCGATTACGGGTTATCCTCCCAGACCTACGGCCTCCGGTTCAACGGCACCGCACCGGTGAGCGATGCCCTGCGTCTTCTCTACACCGCCGAGTACGCGGTCCAGTCCGATTACCAGGACAATCCTGCCGATTACAGTGCCGATTACTACCATTTCATCGGCGGGATCACCTACAAGGACGTCTGTCCCCTGGTGAGCAGCCTGTCGGCCTCTGTGGCCTGGATGCTCCAGTCTTCTGACAACGGGGTCTCCTTCAAGACGCCGCTGGGCACCAACCACAAGTTCAATGGCTGGGCCGACCAGTTCCTGACCACGCCGGACACGGGGCTCAGGGATCTCTATGGCACCGTGGGCGCCATGATCCATGGCCACAAGGTGCAGGTGGTCTACCACCAGTTCGATGCCGACCAGGGCGGGGCCGACTATGGTGATGAGTGGGATTTCCTGGTCCAGAAGAAGATCAACGAGCATTACAGCGT
>DRKH01000102.1 GCA_011051825.1 Desulfobulbus sp. | reverse complement strand
AGGGTTCGCTCAACAATAACTTCGCATTCTGAGGCGCACTTTGAACATTTAGAAAAGCGATCTTCAATTATGCAATCCGCAGGCGTAGCCCTGCTACGCCTGCGGTTGCATGCAATCAGATCACTTCTCTAAATGTCCACATTACACCTCACCTCTACGAAGTTATTATTGAGCGAACCCTTAGCTTGACGGCCATGCAATGCAGTCGACTGAACCGGAAGGCAAAAAAAAAGCAGAGACCGTCATGGCCTCTGCATACAACTCCAGCACAACAAAGAGAATTTAGTTGATTCCCTCAGCGCCCTCTTCGTTTTTAATCCGATCAGGGCGGGCATACATGGTTGTGGATCCGGACGACCAGAACATCAGCTCACCCTTGGTGACCAGCTTGTTGGCGATCTTTTTGATCTCACGGGGTTTACGATCAGGATCGCATTTATAGAAATCCTTGACATATAACTGCGGTTTCGGGGCCTTGGTGGCCTTCTCGATCATCGCAGCTTCAACTTCTTCTATACTCATCGCCATAACTTATACCTCAATTGGCAGAGATGAAAAATGATCCGACCCCACAGTGACATGAGGCCGGATGTCTAATATCGCTTACTTGGTGTAAGCGTCAGTATGTGATGTGTACTTGAATGCTGCGGTTGTTCTCCAGGTATCGTAGGCCAGCCGGTAATCATCGACGGACTTATCGGTAAAGGGGATCTCGCATTTTTCAAAGAACTTCTCCCAACCGATACGCTCGGCCCACTCGCCAACACGCTCATACTTGTTGGCGTCCTTGGCATAGACCTCGACGATTTTACGTACAACGGCAACCGTCTCCGGCCAGCGCGGAGGATTATTGGGCAGGAAGGGCACAACCAGCTTGGAAAATTTGGGGGCGGATTTCGAATTGGAAACCTTACCACCGACCAGGATAGCCATACCGTCACCATCCGGATCTGCCAGTGGCATGGCCGGACACATGGTGTAGCAGTTACCACAGAACATACAGCGCTCGGCATTTACCTTAACGGATTTAACCTCTTCGCCCTGGCTGTTGGTGGCCTTAGCCGGTTTAACAGCACCCAGCGGACAGGCGGAAATGGCCAGCGGAATCTCGCAGACACCGGTTATACGGTCGTTGTCAATCATCGGCGGCTTACGATGTACACCCAGCAGGGCGATATCGGAAGCATGAACGGCACCACACATGTTCAGACAACAGGCAAGAGCGATACGAACCTGTGCCGGCAGCTTCATGGAGCCGAAGTACTCGAACAGCTCATCCATAACGGCCTTAACCGGGCCGGAAGCATCGGTGGCAGGAGTATGGCAATGAACCCAGCCCTGAGTATGAACGATATTCGTTACACAGGCACCGGTACCACCGATGGGGAATTTGTTGCCGCGACCTTTGAGATCTGCAATCAGTGCATCGCATTTCTCTTTGGAATCGGTCATGAACTCAGCATTGTTCCGAGTGGTAAAACGCAGATAGCCACCACAATGGGCATCGGCGATATCGCACATCTCACGAATATGCTCGATGGAAATCAAACGAGGAGAACCAACCCGAACGGTGTAGCATTCAGCTCCACTTTCAGAGACATGGACCAGTACGCCCGGCTCAAGAATTTCATGATACAGCCATTTGCCTTTGTTTTCGATAATGACAGGCGGCATCATGGTATCATATTTATGCGGTCCCAAGTCGGTGATCCGACCTTCCATGGGATTTTTAGGATCGTAACCCATTATACAATCTCCTTATATGTTAAATAGTTCAATTACAGTAAAATCGGTTAACGATTATCAGGCTGCGTGTTTCTTACGGAACTCGACAACATCACGCTCCCAGCCACCGGGAACTTCTTCTTCCTTCCAGAAGACATAGGGGTTCGAACGCGGCTCTCTAACATGCTGCGGAATGGGCTCAACTTCCATTACAGAGAGGAAGGTGGGCAGTCCGATACGCTGCATGGTCTCACCTACACGCTCACGGTTTTTACCAACTTCCATCCACCAGTCCCAGATCTTCTCGATAACATCGATAACTTCTTCGTACTCGCTTTCTTTGGAGACTTTGATAAAGGGGATAACCATGGTTGCGAACTGGGCACCGTCAAGGATAGGAGCCTTGGCACCGATACAGATGGTTGCGCCTTTCTCTTTACCCGGACGCAGGGCACGCGGCATAACATTGATGCAGTGCATGCAGCGGCTACACTCGGAGTTGTCGATCTTCAGCTCATCGCCTTCCATCCACATGCAGTTGGTGGGACAGAGGTCAATAACCTCTTTCTGAATATCAAAAGCACCCCAGTCACCATCTTTATGGGCGCCTGCATTGGAGGGATAGTTGCCGGCAATGTACTCTTTAACAGCAGCCTGATCCATCTGGATATCATCTTTCCAGGTTCCGATAACGGCAAAGTCGGAACGGGCAATAGCTGCAACACAGTCATTGGCGCAACCGGAAAATTTAAATTTGAACTTGTAGGGGAATGCCGGACGATGAATCTCATCCTGATAATGCATGGTCAGCGCGTAGCAGATATCCTGAGTATCATAACAGGCCCACTCACAGCGGGACTCGCCAAGGCAACAGGAGGGAGTACGCAGGTTGGAACCGGAACCACCAAGATCCTGCTTCAGGTCATGGGTCAGGTCCCAGAACAGGGGCTCAAGATTCTCGGTACGGGTACCGAGAAGAACCATATCACCGGTGGAGCCATGCATGTTGGTCATACCGGAACCGTATTTGTCCCACAGGTTCATGAGGTCACGCAGGTTCTCGGTTGAATAGTACAGACCGGAAGGCTGATTGACACGAACGGTATGAAAATGCTCAACACCCGGAAACCGATCGGGAACATCGGAATAACGACCAACAATACCACCACCGTAGCCGAAAACGCCTACGATGCCGCCATGTTTCCAATGGGTGATTTTGTCCTCGTACGAAAGCTCAAGCTGCCCAAGAATATCCAGGCACTCCGGGTGTGTTTCAGCCTGCCGCTTCAGGTCGGTGACGAAACTCGGCCACGGGCCTTTTTCCAGCTCATCCAACAAAGGCGTATCATGCTTTGCCATCAGTGTTCCTCCTCGCTAATTTTATTAACAATAATCTACCAGATACTCAACTGATACAGGTCGGCCGGAACTATAATCATTACGCAGACCAGTACCATATTGAATGGTCATTCAGTGAGCGACAATATACGGATGACCCGACTTTGTCAACAAAAAAGCACGCCATCTGTCGGCAGTTCTTCATAAATTGCTATCCGCTCATTGCCGGCCCGATACCGCCGCCTGCCGGAGAAGATTTTTTTCCGGCGAATCATCAGCGGAGGGTTCTGCCTCCTCCTTGTCCTGACGCTGAATTTCAACCAGTATCCGCGTCGCCAGCACCTTGCCGAGCTGTACGCCTTCCTGGTCAAATGAATTGATATTCCAGCAGAATCCCTGGAAGACAATCCGGTGTTCATAGAGTGCAAGCAGGGCCCCCATCGAGTATGGAGTCAAACGATCGGCCAATAGGATGGAGTTGGGCCTGTTCCCGGGAAAATATCGGTTGGGATTTTCGTGGCTCCGCCCCAGGGCCAGGGCCAGGGACTGCGCCAGCATATTTGCAACCAGCTTCTGCTGACTGGTCGTGCCTTCGACCTCCAGATCGCAACCATATTGAGAATGACGGAAGCCTATGAACTCCGCCGGCACGATCTCCGTCCCCTGATGCAGCAACTGATAAAAGGCATGCTGGCCATTGGTCCCGGGTTCGCCCCAGACCACAGGCCCGGTCTGCCATCGGACAGGGTTCCCCTGGCGGGTCATGAACTTACCGTTACTCTCCATGTCACACTGCTGCAGATGGGCGGGAAAACGTATCAAGGCCTGACTGTACGGCAGTATTGCCAGGGTAGGCTGACCGAGGAAATTATGGTTCCAGATTCCGGTCAATGCCATCAGCAGGGGCATATTGTTACGGATATCCTCTTCTTCCGCGGCCTGATCCATGGCATGGGCCCCGGCGAGAAGCTCGAGGACCGGATCATAGCCGAGAAGAAAACCAAGCGTAACGGCACCGACCATGGAGGTTGCCGAATAGCGGCCACCTATATAGTCATACATGTAAAAAGATGCCAGATAGCGTTCCGGATCATCCATGGGACTGCCCTGGCCTGTCACCGCCAGGATGTGCCCGGCCGGATCAAGCCCGGCCTTCTCATACGCCGCCCGCACCAGCTGTTCATTGGTCAGGGTCTCAAGAGTGGTTCCGCTTTTGGAGACCACATTGACAAGGGTTCGGGAGAGATCAAGCCCTGCCAGTACGGCAGCGGCATCATCGGGATCCACATTGGCAATAAACCGTACGGCCCGATTCGGAAGGGCATAGGCGGCAAGCGCCAGACAAAGGGCTCGAGGCCCCAGGTCGGATCCGCCTATACCGACCTGGACCATGGTGGTAAACGATTTCCCCTGGTGGTTGACCACGGTCCCCTCTTCCAGTTTTCGAAGAAAATCCTGTAACAGGGCCAGCTGCTGTTTTGCCTGGTCTGCGGCCGCCGGATTATCCGGCCGGCTACCGAAAATATCCCGACAGGCGGTATGAAGGACCTGACGTTCTTCACTTTCATATCCCTCAATCCGATTCATGATCGCACCCTTTTTCATGGCACGAAATTTTTCCACCAGTTCCGCCTCATCGGCAAGGGCCTGCAAGCCGTCAAGAACCGTATCATCAAGCCGCTGGGTTGCATAGAGTAAGTCAAACCCGCAACTGCTCAACCGGTAACGGGCAAAACGATCGGCAGACAACAGGCCGGGCCGGGTCAAATCGCATGGGGCAGCAGCAATCTGCTGCAGATGATCGACGGCTGCCAGATCGGAAAAATCTTTAAAGTCCATACCGTTCTCCTGTAAAAAAATCTGAAGGATCAGTCTACCGGGAATCCGGCCAGTTCCTTGAGCTCCGCTATCACTCCACCATACTCCTCTTTTCCGTAAATGGCTGATCCGGCGACAAAGATATTGGCTCCGGCCCGGGCCACCTCGGCTATGGTCTTCGGACTGATACCGCCGTCAATTTCAATACCCGCCCCCGGATTCACCTTATCCAGCATGGCCCGCAGGGTTCTGGTCTTATCCAGGGTGGACTCAATAAATGACTGACCGCCGAAGCCCGGGTTGACACTCATCAACATGACCAGATCAATATCGGCCAGCACATATTCAAGAGTGGAAAGAGAGGTCGCCGGGTTAAGAACGGCCCCGGTTTTTTTTCCGAGTTCCTTGATATGATGAAGCGTTCGATGGAGATGGGTGCAGGCCTCGACATGAACGGTGATCCAGTCGGCCCCGGCCTCTGCAAAATCCTGCAGGTACCGATCCGGCTCCGTGATCATCAGGTGGACGTCCACCGGCAGTTCGGTTACCTGGCGAACCGCACGAACCACCAATGGACCGATGGTTATATTGGGAACGAAATGGCCGTCCATTACGTCGACGTGGATGACCTCGGCTCCGGCCTGTTCGACGGCCCGGACCTCCTGGCCGAGACGGGAGAAATCAGCAGAGAGAATGGAGGGAGCGATCATCATTTGCTTCATAGTCTTTCCTGGGTGGATATTGACCGGAAAATCCGTCCGACACGATAGGTCACCGGATCGATATTCATCGTCTGTATTGGTAAGTCTGTATTGGTAAGT
>DRKH01000101.1 GCA_011051825.1 Desulfobulbus sp. | reverse complement strand
CGTAGCCCTGCTACGCCTGCGGTTGCATGCAATCAGATCACTTCTCTAAATGTCCACATTACACCTCACCTCTACGAAGTTGTTTTTGAGCGAACCCTTAGTTCGTGAGAGTCCCTAAGCGAAGCGGAGACTCCGATAGCCCCTAATGGGTGATGAATCAGCAGAACGCTCCGGCCGCCTTTAAAAAAAAGGGGGGGGGGAAAAAAGTTTTACTCCCAATCCCTGCGTACTTTTTCCAGCTTTTCCCGCCAGGCATCCGCATCGCCGTAATCAAAGAATTTTGCCGTTCGGTGATGCGGATCGGGTGTTCGCCTGACATGTTTAATGGGGCACCAGAACTGTTCAGTCCGGGCAATGACTTCACGCGAGTATTCAATCAAACCATTACCATACCCGCAGTACACACAGTTTATCTTTTCGATCAGGTTCAGATAGGGCAGATAATGTCGATCGATAAAAAGGTAATCGTTGCGGCATACCCTGGGCACGCCGTATATACGAAAACAGATATGCTGATACAGGGTAACCGTCAGATCCAGAAACACCAGCGGGATGATCATGCCGTATATGACCGGAGCGGACAGGATAAAGGCAAGCGGCGCTCTGGACAGGTAACGCAACAGGCCTGTGCGCTGCTGACGTTGCCAGCGCCGGACATTCCGTTTAAAGATGACCCGGCCGCGATGCAGTTTATAGTTGAACTGCTGTCGTTTTTCATCCAGTACTTTATCTACTTCCTGCTCGAACTCCTGCTGGACCGCCTTTAAGCGCTCCAAAATTTCATCAAGCCTTGTCCTGCCGGTCATAAGCGCTCTCCGGGGTTGTATTCCGGCATGTATTGAGCGTTACCGGAGTTGAGTGGTTTATCTTTGAGATGTGATGCTGACGGCAATGCCCGCAGGACGACGTCCAGGTGAAACATAATCAACGCGGCCAAAGTTGCATTCATCTGCCGTATCTCGTCACAGGGTTTGTAACTATACGGTTTCACATCTCCAAATCTTGTAAGTGGTCAGGGGTGCCGCAGATTCGTACAGGCGTGGATGGTCGCAGGTAAGCGGAGCGTAGCGGAGACTCCGATAGCCCCTCTATGCGGACAGACACGACCGTACGAAGAGGTAAGCGAGGGCCGAGACTCCGTGCGGTGCCCCTGATCACTTACCATCTGCCTGCAAGACGTTTCACGAGTATATACCGGTTTTCCGTCCCGAATTCAGAATTATCTTATCCTGCCGGACATATGCTGTAAAGATCAGAGTTTTTTCATGCAGCAGCCCTTTAGAACAGATGCGCAATCAGACCGTCGGCAGCCCCTGGTTGATACGTCGGCAAAGGGTTGCCTGACTTCGAGCTGCACTCTCCCGGGTAATGGCTTGGTTTTACCTTCCTTATGCGGTATCCTGCAGAGACAGGAGCCAAGACCATCATCCTCTGGCATAAAACAAATGAGCTCACAGATACGAATAATACTCAATGGAAAATCGGCCGATTCTGCAGAACTGCGCGAGGCCGTATATACCCAGCGACAGAAATCCATCAGTATTGATGTCCGGGTAACCTGGGAACAGGGGGATGCGGCTCGCTTTGTTCAGGAGGCCTGCCGGCAAGGGGTTAAAAAAATAATTTCCGCCGGGGGCGACGGCACCCTGCATGAGGTTGTAAATGCACTGTGTACATGCGAGTCAGCCTCTGACCGGCCTCTGCTTGGCATTATTCCCATGGGGACGGCCAATGATTTTGCCGGGAGCTGCAACCTGCCCCGGCTCCCGGCCGATGCCCTGCATTTAGCAGTGACCTCAGGGGCGGTGCCGATTGATGTAATACAAATAAACGATCGATACCTGTTGAATGTCGCCACCAGTGGTTTCGGGGCAGAGGTGACCGTAGCAACCCCGCCGGAACTCAAACGTTTTTTAGGCGGAGCCTCATATGCCCTCATGGGAATCATTCTGTCAATGAACCTCCAACCCCATGACGGCGAGATTCTGCTGCCAAATTCAAAAAAATACAAAGGTGCAGTTCTGGTCGGTGCGGTGGGCAACGGTCGACAGGCCGGCGGTGGCATTCCGCTGACCCCAAAGGCGTATATCGATGACGGCCTGCTGGACCTGCTCTATATCCGCCGGTTTCCATTGACGGATTTGGGTACGGTCATCCAGGAGCTGTCCAGCCTTCCGTCGGAGGGAAAGTATGTCGGCTATATCCAGACCCCCTGGTTTGAGTTTGACCATCTCCATCCGATCAACGTCAATCTGGACGGTGAATCATATTCATTTAAAAAGGGACGAGCAGAACTGATCCCCGGGGCATTGCAGGTAATTCTCCCCATGAACTGTCCCCTGCTCGTGGCAAACAGAGACTGATCGTACCTGATCACAGGATTTGTAACGATGTGTTTTCTTGCTACCTTAAACCGGTAAGTGATCAGGGGTGGAGTAGATTCGTGCAGGCGCGACCGTGCGAAGAGGTAAGCGAGCCTGCGAGACTCCGGGTAAGCGAGCCTGCGAGACTCCGGGCGGTGCCCCTGATCACTTGCCACTGAGCTGACTGCACAGATAGGTAAGCGGAGACTCCGTGGGGCACTCTTGAACAGTTACGGATTGTGGTAATGCATAAATCGTGCACCCACCTGAATAGTTACAAAATCCGAAGAGATGCTGAAAAGAATCCCGGCTTTAAAAAAACTTCTCCGGAATCGACGGCCCATGGTCCGGGTTGTCTGACATCTGGTCCATTGAAAAAGCATTCGCACCGACAAGAAATTAATTGCATTTTCAAGATGTTAGCTGGAAAGAGCACCCGCAAACGACAGTCATTTTTCTATGCGGGATCCGCTGCAGCAATAAAATTGCAAAAGCGGAATAACAGCGGATTTCATTTTCCTTTCTTGCTATTCCAATTCTTATGATATACTGGAAACCGAAATAAAGAT
>DRKH01000100.1 GCA_011051825.1 Desulfobulbus sp. | reverse complement strand
GGTCATCGTGACCAACTATCCTAAGGAAATAAAACCGTTTTACATGCGTCTTGATGAGGGAGAGAAAACCGTGGCTGCCATGGATGTGCTGGTACCCGGGATCGGTGAGCTGGTCGGTGGCTCCCAGCGTGAAGAACGTTATGATATCCTGCTTGCCGGGATGAAGGCGGCAGGGCTGGACCTGGACGAATATGGCTGGTACCTGGATCTGCGGCGATATGGATCCGTTCCCCATTCCGGATTCGGCCTTGGCTTTGAACGGTTGGTGCAGTTTGTCACCGGGATGAGCAACATCCGGGACGTGATCGGGTTCCCCCGGACTCCTGGCTCAGCCCCCTGTTAACCCCGGAACCCGGAACCCGGAACTCAGAACTCAGAACTCAGAACTCAGAACTCGAAACTCGAAACTCGAAACCCGAAACCCGAAACCCGGAACCCAAAACCCAAACCGGAGGTCTTCCATCGCTGTTGTCGGAAATAAAGCCGGGCTGAAGACCCGGCAGCTGAAGCATCTTGAGCGCTTAAGCCGAAAAACCATTTCTCCTGATGAGGTTATCAGCCGGGAGCTGGCCCGGAGTCTGGCTGCCCTGTCAACGGAGTTGAACCGACAGCTGGGCCTGCTTATCCATCGGTCCGGCAAAGTGGAGACCGTTATTGTCGGCGACTTCAACCGGATCGTTATCCCGGCCCTGACCAATATTCGTACCGCCGGCGGACGATTACGCGGCCTGCGCTGTGTCCACACCGTACTCTCCGGCGCCAAGGTCAGTGAAGAGGATATCATGGATATGGCCTGTCTGCGGCTGGACCTGATCTCGGTCCTCACCCTCAGTGACGGCCTGCCCGAGGCGCTGCATACCGCCCATCTGGTTCCCGGCGACCGGGACGGACGTGCCTGGGCCGAGCTTGCCCCTGTCCATCCTGCCCTCCAGCAGCAGTCCTGTATCGAGTTGATCGAGGCCATAGAGGCGGAATTTGTCCGTTTGCGTCCGGTACGGGATGTGGATAAGGGAAAGGATCGGGCCCTGCTTGTTTCCGTGACCACCGGCAGCCGGGCCATGGCCGAAGAATCCCTGGTTGAGCTCTCCGAACTGGCCCGGTCGGCCGGGGTCCAGGTCCTGGACCGGATCATTCAACGGCGCAAAAAGATTCATCCCCGTTTTATTCTCGGGCGCGGCAAGCTGATGGAGATCATGTTGATGAGCCTGCGGCTCGGTGCCAACCTGCTCCTGTTTGATCAGGATCTCAGCCCTTCCCAGGTGCGTTCGGTTACCGATCATACCGATCTTCGGGTTATAGACCGGACCCAGCTGATTCTGGATATCTTTGCCCGGCGGGCAAAATCCAGGGAAGGAAAGCTGCAGATCGAGATGGCCCAGTTGAAGTATATGCTGCCCATGCTCTCCACCCGTGATGATGCCCTGTCCAGACTGACCGGTGGAATCGGGGCCAGGGGACCGGGGGAAACCCGGCTTGAGATCGACCGCAGGCGGATCAATGATCGGATCGCCCGGCTTGGCAAAGAGTTGAAATCCGTGGGCAGGCAGCGTTTTCACCGCCGGAGCAGGCGACGCAAGCGCGATGTGCCGGTGATTTCATTGGTCGGCTACACCAATGCCGGTAAATCCACCCTGCTCAACACCCTGACCGACAGCGATATCCAGGCCGAAGACCTGTTGTTTGCCACCCTGGACCCAACCAGCCGCAGACTGCGTTTCCCCAGGGATATGGAGGTTATTGTTACCGATACCGTGGGTTTTATTCGTAATCTTCCGGCTGAACTGTTGAAGGCCTTTGCCTCAACCCTGGAAGAGCTCCAGGAAGCGGACCTGCTGCTGCATGTGATCGACATCTCAAACCCGGCCTGGCGTCAGCAGGTGGAGGTGGTTGAGGGACTGTTGCGGGAGTTGGAGCTGGACGGCATTCCCTGTCTCAAGGTGTTGAACAAGATTGATCTTGCGCTGGAAAGAGGAGGAGGGCTGCCGACCGGTGAAGAGGGGGTCTGTGTCAGTGCAACGGATGCAGCGACCCTGCCGCCGCTGCTTAAACGGGCTGAGTCCCTGCTGCAGATGGCATAATTCAGGGCCGCAGGTAAAATCCCAAAGCCTTTTCTTCGGCTGCATTTTCCACAAATTGACAGCCGATGTAGTCTTTTTCAACCAGACGGACGATGGCTTCCTTGCGCAGTTGTGTCTTCTTTTTGTCATCCAGCTGGAAATCAAGGATGAGTTCCAGGCCTTTTTCCAGATGGTGCAGGCCGGTAACGGTGAACCCGATCCCCTCGCGGGAGATGTTGTGGATGTGAATAACCCCGCCGCCGACTTTGCCCGGGGTGGTGATGGTGTATGTACCCGGCAGGCTGGTTTCCTTGCGGTAATTTTCTCGGAAGTCCAGGCGAAGGGAGAAATGTTCACCACAGCTGCAGCGCACCTTGAGCACGCTTTTGTTGCGGTAGGGTTCGGCGGATACGGTTTTGGCCTTGTTGCATGCCGGGCAGATAATGGTCGCCGTGTTATCGCCGCAGACAAAGGCTCTGACGTTATGCATGATGATTAATCGTAAACAATGCAGGTGTAGCGCTCAAGGACGGCTTCGGTTTCCGCATCCAGATCGGCTGCAACTTCATGAATCGGATATTCGTGACCGCAGCCGGTGCAACGGAGTTTAACCTCGCGGCAACGGCGGGCCACTTCCAGTTTCTTTTTACATTTCCTGCATTTCATTGCAGTTACCCTATGAGCTGTGTCCGGGTGAAGATGGCCTTGAGCGGGTAGCCATGTCCGGCCAGGGCCTGTGCTCCGCCTTCTTCCCGATCCACGACCGTTGCAACCAGACCGACCTTGAAGCCTTCATTTTCCACCCGCTCAATGACCTGGATCAGGGTGCCGCCGGTGGTAACAACATCTTCAACCAGGGCGACCCGGCAGCCTGGTTTCAGGTTGGACTTGCCCTCAAGAAAGTTGCCGGTTCCGTGTCCCTTGGCCTCTTTACGGACAATGAAGGCCGGAATCGGTTGTTTTTCCAGGTAGCTGACCAGAGAAACAGCCGTCACCAGCGGGTCTGCGCCCAGGGTCATGCCCCCGACCGCGGAAATTGGATCTGTTTC
>DRKH01000099.1 GCA_011051825.1 Desulfobulbus sp. | reverse complement strand
TTTGAACATTTAGAAAAGCGATCTTCAATTATGCAATCCTCGACGTAGCCCTGCTACGCCTGCGGTTGCATGCAATCAGATCACTTCTCTAAATGTCCACATTACACCTCACCTCTACGAAGTTGTTTTTGAGCGAACCCTTACGGAAGATCAGCCAGACACAAAAGCCTGACTGATCAACATTGAACACCCCACAGGAGAACTGTAATGAACAAAATGATCTGTTATTGCCACAACTACACTGCAGAGGACCTGGAAAAAGACGTTATGGAACATGGCCGTTCCACCATCATGGAACGGATAATTACGGAATCCAGGGCAGGGAACTGTAACTGTGCGACCAATAACCCCAAAGGGCGCTGATGCCTGGTTGATGTTCGCCAGGTGGTGAACGCGGCACTTGCGCAAACAGGTAAGGGATGCGGAAAAAAAATAATTATCCCGTAATGCGCCGGGTTTTGTTCCAAAGCCCTGAAGGCGTGCCTCTTGATGTACTACAGCCCCTGTAGCCAGCATGCCCTGCGGGCATAACCAAAAAATGAAAATGTTGCATTTACGGAACACCCGTTTACCCGCAGAGCGGACGGATAATCTTGTTTTAAAACAAAATATTAACGTGTTACAGCGCAGATCGGTGTAACAAGACCACTCTCGCAGCACCGCTCTTTGGTGCTGCATGACATCCAGGCGCTCTGCGTCAGTAAAGATCGCCCGCGGGGCGAACTCCGTCCTTGTTGGCATTACGACACGTTTTACAAACAACAACTGCTCAAGGCGGCTAACTTTAAACTCAGACCCCGTAACCCGGAACCCGCTGTTTTCAGATAAACCCAGGAACAGGAGTGGACCATGAAACCTTTTACCCTGCTCACCCGGATCGGTGATAAATTCGGTACGGTTGGTTCCATTGCAGCGGCCATGGGCTGTGCCATGTGCTTTCCCGCACTGGCCGGAATCGGGGCGGCAATCGGCCTGGGGTTTCTGTCACAGTGGGAAGGACTGTTCATCACGACCCTGCTGCCGCTGTTTTCCGGGATAGCCCTGCTGGCCAACGGCCTGGGCTGGCTTGCCCACCGACAGTGGCATCGCAGCCTGATCGGCATCGTCGGCCCCACCGTTGTCCTGCTCAGCCTGTATCCATGGTTTCAATACAGCTGGCGCAGCTGGACCCTGTATGGCGGCCTGTTATTGATGCTTGTCGTGGGCATCTGGGATCTGATTGCACCGGCTCATCATAGATGCAGTCCAGACAGTTGCGAAATTCCGCAAAAATCGCCTCAATAAAGAGCAATTAAACCGGAGTCAGCGACAAACCTGTGAGGACAAAATGCCATGAACGACAGCACAACAGAAGAAAAATACGACCTGGTGCTCATCGGCAGCGGCTCTGCGTCCTTTGCTGCGGCCATAAGGGCATCGGAACTCGGCAAACAGGTAGCCATGATCGAGCAGGGAACCCTTGGCGGGACCTGTGTCAACGTAGGCTGCGTCCCGTCAAAAACACTGATCAGGGCGGCCCAGAGCAAATTTCAGGCCGAGCATTCCCCTTTCAAGGGAATCAATCAACACCCGGTCAGCGTCGATTTTTCTACCCTGATCCAGGAAAAAGACGCCCTGGTTGAGACCCTGCGTCAGGCCAAATACCAGGATGTACTCCAGGCTCACGAGAACATCACATTGATCCGGGGAAAGGCGACTTTTATTTCACCGTCCGAGATCCGGGTCGGCAACAGGCTATTGACAGGTCACTCTTTTCTTATTGCCACCGGAGCCGAGGCCTGGATACCTCCGGTTCCCGGTCTTGCCCAAAGCGGGTTTCTTACCTCGACAACCCTGTTTGAGCTCCAGCAGCTCCCCTCCTCGATGGTGGTCATCGGCGGCCGCGCCATTGCCCTGGAACTTGGTCAGATGATGCAGCGGCTTGGCTGCAGGGTAACGATATTGCAGCGAAGTGGGCGCATTCTTCCCGATGAGGATCCCGATCTGACCGAGGAGTTGACCGCGCTGCTCACCGGTGAAGGCGTCGATATTCTGACCGGCGTGCAGCTGCAAAACGTCCACCGCGACACATCATTTCAGGTCGAGTTTATTCGCAAGGGGAAACCCGGCCGGATTGAGGCCGAACAGCTGCTGGTTGCAACCGGACGTCGACCCGCAACCACCGACCTTGCACTTGAGCAGGCCGGTGTAGAGTTAAACCCTGACTTTTCCATCAAGACCGACAAGTACTGCCGGACCACTGTCCCCAATATCTATGCCGCCGGTGACGTAACCGGCAATCCGGCCTATGTCTACACGGCCGCCTACGAGGGAAAGCTTGCGGTTGAGAATGCCTTTGGCAAAAAACAGGAAAAGGATTTTTCCATCCTCCCCTATGTGGTCTTCACCGATCCGCAGGTTGGACGAATCGGACTCAATGAGCAGATGGCCGGACAACTGGAAATCGATGTTGATGTTGCCGTCCTGCCTCTGAAAAATGTGCCGCGTGCTTTGGCAGCAAGAGACACCAGGGGGTTTATCAAACTACTGCGGAAAAAAGGAGGAGACCAACTCCTTGGCGCCTCTATCCTTGCCCCGGAGGGGGGTGAACTGTTAATGGAGGTCGCCCTGGCCATGCAGTATACGATTCCTGTACCTGCGCTGGCAGAGATGTTTCACCCCTACCTGACCCTGGGAGAGGCCATTAAACTGGCCGCGCAAACCTTTGACAAAGACGTAAAAAAACTTTCCTGCTGCGCCGCCTGAACCCGGGGCGGAAATGTGTTGACGGATCGGGTGTAATTTGATGTATAAGGAATCTTAGAGATCAAAAAAAAGATTTTGATTACCACCATTCCTCAGCAACGAGGGATAACATCGCTACAGCTATAATCTCAAATCGCATTTAGCAGCGCTTATGCCTGATTTCAGGTCAATTCATTTTTTAAAAAAAGCGATGGTATCCCTGATTTCATTCAAGCTG
>DRKH01000098.1 GCA_011051825.1 Desulfobulbus sp. | reverse complement strand
TCAACCGGGCAATATGGTTACGTGGGGTGGTGTTGAAGCTGGTGAACACCCCTCCCACAACGATACTCCCATCAACCTGTTCCGCCAGGGCCAGAACAGTGCCGTTGAGTCCGCCGCCGGATGAGCCGAAGCTCGTATCCAGTCGCCCGTCCTTAGAAAGACGGGCGACTCTGTTACGTGGTATGCCATTATAGCTGGTAAATGATCCGCCAATAACGATGGTGCCATCGGCATGAAGCGCAAGAGCGGAAATATCAAAATCCGTTCCGCTTCCGGGATCAAAGCTGGTATCCACACTACCGTCATAACTGAGTCGACCAATGTGGTTCCTCGAGATACCGTTAAGAGCGGTGAACTGACCGGCAAGTGTTATGGTATTCCCACGGGCGGCAATTGCGTAAACCGGACCGTCAGCACCACCGCCCGGGTCAAAACCGGTGTCCACACTACCATCTCTATTGAGCCGGGCAATGTAATTGCGGGCAATACCGTTGATGCTGGTAAAATGTCCACCAATTAAAATTTTACTTCCCTGCACGGTGATTGCGCCGACATCATTATCAGCCCCGGTGCCGGGATTAAAGGTGAGATCCAGGCTGCCGTCGGCATTGAGCCGGGCGATCCTGTTCCGTCCGACTCCATTGACACCGGTAAAACTCCCACCAATGAGAATTTTTCCATCCTGCTGAACCGCAACGACAGTGACGGCACCGTTCACATCAGGATCAATATTGTCATAAAGGTCCGCCCAAACCGGAACGGCTGCCAGTAGAAACAGCAACAACAGCAATCCCCCTGCCCGAACAAGAATACCGTCTCGCAAAATATGGTTCATATGACCCCCCTCCCTGTTATGTTCACTCTATTGGCAACTCCGAGTTTCTGTTGATCAGAAAAAAGGTAACTGTTCAGGAGCACCCCACGGAGTCTACGCTCGAAGTCTGCGCTTATCTACCTCTCTGCACGGTCAGGCCTGATTCACATAGGAATCACTATAGTTCACAGGCCTGACTGCACAGATATGGAGTACTCCTGAACAGTTACAGGTGGTGGTAGGGCTAGTTCTCTGCCCCTACCTGAATAGTTACGAAAAAAGATATAGTGAAAGGCCATGGCTGTGCAAAAAATCGTAACCGCGCAGTAACAGAACAGAACCACCCCGTCCCGGCTCACTGACCCGAGAGAAGAGTCAGCAGGAATCCCGGAAGGCGTAACGATCACCCGTCATAATTGCTCAGGCAGCCCGACCACCCGAACCGGGACATCGGACATGGCGGAACCCGTTACCCCCAGTTGCCCATGATTATTTCTTCCCCAACACCAGACGGTCCGATTACTCAGCAAGGCACAGCTATGGCATGCAGCTGAGCAATCGGAAGCAACAAAAACAGTGCGGCCAGAACAAAAAGACGTAACAATGTACGCTTGCTCCGGGACTGATACATGTCCGGTTTCTTGTTCGGCCCCAGTCTTCTTGACAGTTCTGTTCCGTTCATACCCCTCCCTTTCATGCACCACATTGTGGTTATATTACATTATATATAGATGAAAAGGGGGAGAGTCAAGCAGGGGGTGGTCCATTTTGGAGTTAAAGGAACTGTTCAGGTACAGCAAAAGGCGTTACATAACCCGGGCATAAACAGAAAAATCAATACAGTTTCCCTGTTTTTCATCAAGGGGGCTATGCACTTCACTCTCCTTGGACACTGTGTAGGTTGAGTTAAGCGGCTTTCATGCTCCACGGTTGTTGGGTTCGCTGACACCGAAAACCCTCAACACATTGCGTTTGCAGGGAATAAGCGAACCCAACATAATGAAGAGGAAGCTGCTCGCTTAACCCAACGTATTTTGCATTTAGAAGAGCAAAGCGGATACCCCCTTCATCAAATTTCCGCCGGTTCAAACCTTCCGTGCTGAAGAAAAAAAAGAACCTGACGGATGACCTCGTTCCGGTTCATGATACAGGTGTGGCCGTGGGGTACGATCTTGAAGTCCAGCATGCCCTGTAAACGGGTGCTTGCAACGGAAACCTTGCCGTCTCCAGGCCCGGGAATCATCCGGGAAAAGACCGGATCAAGGCTGTGGTTTCCGGCGATAATGCCCAGCGGATAATCGGCCGGTCCAAGCCGGTTGGGCACACTGTCCGGCCCGGTGCCCAGGGAGCATCCGGCCGGACCGTTGAACCACCTGAACCACCACCGGCTCCCCAGTTTATCGACGATTTCGCTGCCGTGATTGGGCGGGGCCAGCATCACCACCCGGCCCGGATTGTCCAGCCTGTGAGAGGCAAGGAACTGCCGGACCAGAATTCCGCCCATGGAGTGGGTAACAAAGTGAACAGGCCCGGTTGTCCTGCCTTGGCAGCGCTCCACAGCCTCTGCAACAACGGTATCGGCCAGATGGGCAATGGTGTGTCTCCGCGAAGGATAGCCGACATTGAGGGTCCGGAAGCCGGCCCTTTTCAATGCCCGCTCCAGCTTGCCCATGGAACGACGGGTTCTGGCCAGGCCATGGAGCAGGATGACGGTTCCCTGTGCTGCCATTACGCCCTCCGCTCACTAAACAACTCCTGTACCGGGGACGGCAGAAGCTGTTGCAGATACGCGGTCATCTCCTGTTCATGGCGTTGCCACCAGACCCCGAGCAGGACGACGCCAAGACCGATCAGGGTCAGCGAAATCGGAAAGAACCAGGAATCTTTGAAGATTGTTGCCGCCAGATGACCCAGGTATATGCTTATGCCCAGGGCACCGAAGATCACGAAAACCCGGCGGACCAGAAGCACGCCGATACAAATCAATCCCAGATTGACCAGCATGTAACAGAACCGTGCCCACTCCCCCGAGGGCCCCATACTGCTCAATCCGCCCCAGAAAGTCATGACCCCGAAGATATAGAGCCAGAACGCATAGTCGGCGGACTTCCTTGAACGGATATCCACCCACAGGGCCAGCAGGGTATGGACGATCCCGAACCAGACCGACACCAGGGCGGCCAGCTCCCGATCGATCCGGTTACCGGTAATCATGGCAGTCAGATCCATGGACATGTACCAGAGGGTAAAGGCGATGGGCATAAGCAAAAAGGGATACCTGTATTTCCAGGCCATGACACTCCCCACGGCCAGTGTACCCAGTTCCATAAAAATCCAGTTCCAGCGGATATAGCGGTGATAGTCGCGGTACACGGAATCGTCAACCCACCAGCCCATTCCCCGCTGCAGCCCGTAGATGGCAAGCGGAGTCAGAACAACCACAAAAACTGCGCATATCCCGGCCGGGATATGCAGGTTTCTCTGCTGAAAAAAACCGACCAACCAGAGTCCGCCGGCGGCATAGATACAGGAAATGAGAACAATGCCCCAGCCGCCGAACGCCTCCCAACCCAGGTTCATGAACAGGCTCATGGCACCGACGGCCAGCATGCCGCCGAGATAGTAGAGGATATGGACAAAATCAAAACGAGGCTCAACAGCGGGCAGGGTACGGACAAATGTTTTCAGGTCGCTTGCCTGCTCTATGCTGAGGATTTTCTTTTCCACGGCCAGTTGCAGCTGTCTGGATGTAATATGCATAAAGTTCTCCTGTAGTTTCTTAATATTCAGTCCGTCACACATTGCTGCAGGCTGCGGTAATCGGTTTTGCCGCTGCCGAGCAGCGGGATCTCGTCTATCTTCTGCACCCGGCGGATATTATGGAGTGCAGAGAGCCCGGCGGCCCGAATTTTTTCATTAGCCTGCTGCCTGGAAATTTCCATGACCGCAAGCAGAACCAGTTCCGGTTGCTCATCGCCAGTTGCCACCACCGCC
>DRKH01000097.1 GCA_011051825.1 Desulfobulbus sp. | reverse complement strand
GGGGGCAAAGATTAAAATCAGTGATGACTCCAATTTTGACTTAGGCTTCAGGCTCCAGACCCTGTATCTCAACAATGACAGCGACCTGACCTCAAACACCAACGAATTTAAACTGAGACGGGCCAGGTTCCGGCTCAAAGGGAATATAACAAAATACGTCACCGGTTTTCTGCAGACGGATTTTGCCGACGATGATATCAATACCGGTGGTGACGTGCGGCTGATTGACGGCTGGGTCATGGTCAAGCCCTATAAGCTTTTGAATGTTATCGGCGGCCTGCAGATGGCGCCAGTAACCAGGATGGGCATGACCTCCTCCGGTGGCGCGATGACCATGGATCGTCCCGGCATCAACAACTATATGCTCACATGGGGTTCGCGGGGCCGGGTGGCCTTTAATACCTCCAGCCTACCAGGTACCCGTGACGGACTCGGCGGCGACGTTATGGTTCGAGACCTGGGCGTTTCACTGTTCGGCTCCACATCCTTTACCGACACCGCCCATTTCAAATATTATTTCGGGATATTCGAAGGTCAGGATCCGGCTACCAGATCATCGGACTCCGAACGATTCACCGGCCGGGTCCAGTTTAACTTTTTAGACGCTGAGAGCGGCCTGTTCAACCTGTCCACCTACCTGGGCAAGAAAAAGACCATCGCCTTCGGCGCCGGTTACGATACCCAGTCGGATGTGGCGGTTGACTCCATCACCGGCCGGAAAATCGATTACGGGTTCTTCACCCTGGATGCCTTTGTCGACTACCCGGTCGGGCCGGGGAGCATAACCGGGGAAATGGCCTACAACAACCTTGACCTCGATGATGCGAAAAATGTTCTGGCCGATGAAAAAACAGGGACGCCCTTTGCAGGTGCGGTTGCCGCTCCCCAGTCACAAGGCAGCGGGTTTTATGGAGAGCTCGGTTACTATATCAACAACTGGCAGCCATGGGTACTGTATGAGCAATGGAACAGTGACGCTGCCAATGACGCCGGAGACTGGCAGGCATATCGTATAGGTTTATCCTATTTCATCAAAGGACATAATGCCAATATCAAGGCAGGGTATGAAAAACTGACAAACGATACTCCAGGTCAGGAAGATATCGACACCTTTGTCGTCGGCCTGTATGTTACCTATTAATCTCAGCTGAGAGCTACTTACTCATAGCCGGTCATAATCGGCTATGAGTGATGTAACTTTTCTGCACACAGGCTCTACCTGGAAGTAAATAATTCTACCTGGAATTAAATAATAAAAGAGAAAAGAAATAAAAGAGGGGAAAATTATTATGGTCACACGGATGACTTCGCGCCTGCGTATACTCTGCGCTGCTTTTGTGTTTGCTCTTATGTCCATGGCATCTCCCACCCACCTCTCGGCAGCTGCTGCCTCCAGTGAGGTCACCTACGTCGACTTGTATGCAAATACGCTCCGGGCACTTAATAATGGCACACTTGACAAATCAACCGGCAAAGAAGCCCATTCTTTAAACTCCGCCCTGCAGAAAAAACTCCTTGCACTCGATGATCAGCTCAAGGATGTAAAGGCCGCATCTGTGAAGGCGGAAGGCTCCAGGCAGGACGAACTGCTGGATGAACTGGTTGCACTTGGTGCCGAGCGGGAGCGACTGTACCTTGAATATCGGAATCGACTTGAACAGCTGGTCGGCGGCAAAGGCGGAGCAGTGGTTTCCGCACCGACAGCAGGACCGACTGTCGAAAAGCCAAAAGCAACAGAAAGTGCTGATAACGCAGCGGCGGATTCCTCAAAACGAACCTTTACCTTCGAGAATATTCCTGAGGATATCTCAACCGGGCAGTTTGACTGACATTGTTCAAACAACCTTTTCCTCATCCCGAACCGGTTTTTCCGCCTCTCTCCCATTCTGACTGAAACCGGGCTGCACTCTGTCTCAAACAGAGTGCAGCCCGGTTTTTTTAACAGGCAGCACGAAACAGCCGCTTCAACCGCTGATAAACCGTCATGCTCGCAGGAGCGGGCGCAACCATGACACCGCTGCGCTGTCATGAAAACAGTAAAAACCGTAGGAATCCGGCCCTCCGGACGAAAAAATCAGGCATTTCCATCGCCCACAGGGGTGGGTTCCTACGCCCAAACCGTTTCCTTCGCGTATCCGGCGCACGAACAAGCGCTCAGGGCTCATGATATCGTCTTATTTTCATACACTCTTTTCCGTTAGACCCATCAAAACGCCTTAATTCTGGACAGCACTCCTGTCCCCGCTCCGCTTACTCGACAAAAGATATTTTTTTCCGCTGTATTATCAATAAATTACCCGCTTTCGTTCCATTTTCTCCACTTCGGATCAGTCTATGCATCTCTTTTTCCATACCAGGGATTTTTTAACAGCACAGCCCTTCCAAGAGGAGAGATCCAATGAAAACTCCAACACAACAGCACACACACAGTCATCATGAACAGACTAAATCCTATGTAGATCCTGTCTGCGGTATGTCTACTGATGAAAAAGAGGTATTTATCCCCCATAAACATGAAGGAAAAACCTATTATTTCTGCAGTGACAATTGCCGGACTACATTTACACAGGATCCCGGCAAATACATTGCCCCAACCCCATCACCTCACCTGCCGGAGTCGGACCGATCTCCAGCTGATACGCTCTATACCTGCCCCATGCATCCGGAAGTGCAACAGGCTGAGCCCGGGATCTGTCCTAAATGCGGGATGACATTGGAGGCGGTTAGGCCAACTGCCGCTGCAACCAAAACCGAGTACACCTGCCCCATGCACCCGGAAATCATACGCGACAAACCCGGCAGCTGCCCTAAATGCGGGATGGCCCTTGAGCCACGTACCGTTGCCACGGGTGAAGAGGATGAAAACCCTGAATATGAGGACATGCGTAAGCGATTTATCTTTGGTGCAATCCTGACCCTGCCCCTGGTCTTCATTGCCATGCGCGACATGCTGCCGGGTGGTCATCTGCTGGAGCAGATGGCATCCGGTACAACCCTGGGCTGGCTGGAGTTGATCCTGTCCACGCCGGTGGTTCTCTGGGCCGGATGGCCTTTTTATGTTCGGGGAGTACAATCGGTCATCAACCGAAGCCTCAACATGTTCACCCTGATCGGTCTCGGGGTCTCGGTGGCCTATCTGTACAGCCTGATTGCAGTTCTTTTTCCCGAAATATTCCCCGCCTCCATGCGTGCTTCGGACGGTTCGGTCGGGGTCTACTTTGAAGCGGCGGCCGTTATCGTCACCCTCATCCTGCTGGGACAGGTCATGGAGCTGCGGGCCCGCAGCCAGACCGGTGCCGCCATCAAGGCCCTGCTCGGCCTGGCCCCGAAAACCGCCCGTACAATCAGCAGCGATGGAACGGAAAAAGATATTCCCCTGGAAGAGGTTCAAGTCGGTGATCTGCTGCTTATCAGGCCCGGTGAAAAGATACCGGTGGACGGTGAGGTCATGGAAGGGACAAGTGCGGTCGACGAGTCGATGATTTCCGGCGAGCCCCTGCCGGTCCGAAAGCAGACAGGTGACAAGGTTATTGGTGCCACCATCAACACAACCGGCTCGCTGACCATGCGGGCGGAAAAGGTCGGCAGCGACACCCTGCTGGCTCAGATAGTCCAGATGGTGGCCGATGCCCAGCGCAGTCGGGCACCGATCCAGAAGCTGGCGGATATGGTGGCCGGATATTTTGTTCCGGTAGTCATTCTAATCGCCCTGCTCGCCTTTGCCGCCTGGTTTGCCGTTGGCCCTGAGCCCCGTCTGGCCTATGCCCTGATCGCGGCGGTCTCGGTTCTGATCATTGCCTGCCCATGCGCACTTGGTCTGGCCACCCCGATGTCGATCATGGTTTCCACCGGTAAAGGGGCCACCATGGGCGTGTTGTTTAAAAATGCCGAGGCCATTGAAACCATGCGCAAAATCGACACAATTGTTGTGGACAAAACCGGAACCCTGACCCTGGGAAAACCGGAACTCACCAGCGTGATTCCGGCAACGGCCATGGATACGGAGAAACTCCTGCTCCTGGCGGCAAGCCTGGAAAATTCCAGTGAACATCCCCTGGCTGCAGCCATTGTTAAAGGTGCAAAAAATAAAAATGTTCAGCCGGGCAAGGTCAAGGACTTTGATTCCATCACCGGTAAAGGCGTACGCGGCAGAGTTGACGGAACCGAGGTTCTGCTGGGCAATCTCCGGTTGATGAAAGATTTCAAGATCCCGATTGAGGAACTGGCCCAGACAGCTGAAGAGATGCGTAAAGAAGGCCAGACGGTCATGTTCGTGGCCGCAGACAACAAACTTGCCGGGATACTGGCCGTGTCCGACCCGATCAAGGAAAATACCCCCCAGGCCATCCGGCAACTGCATAAGGAAGGACTGCGGGTCGTAATGCTCACCGGGGACAACCGGGCAACCGCCGAGGCCGTGGCGGCAAAACTTGATATCGATGAGGTTGTGGCCGAAGTCCTGCCCGATGAAAAGGCGGCGGCAGTGAAAAAGTTTCAGCAGGCGGGCGAAAAAACGGCAATGGCCGGAGACGGTATCAATGACGCACCGGCCCTGGCCCAGGCCGATGTCGGCATCGCCATGGGCACCGGAACCGACGTGGCCATGGAGTCGGCCGGGGTTACCCTGGTCAAAGGTGACCTGATGGGTATTGTCCGGGCAAGAAAACTTTCCCGGGCCACCATGGCCAACATTAAACAGAATCTGTTCTTTGCCTTTGTCTACAATGGACT
>DRKH01000096.1 GCA_011051825.1 Desulfobulbus sp. | reverse complement strand
GGTATGAGGTGATGCATTTCTTTCCCATAGGACACTGGCTGAGCAAATTTCTCGACACCTACATCGGCCAGAAAACCATTATCTCTTTTCATCCGACCGGCGTGGCCCAAAAAGCACACGGACCTTTAAAAAAAGTGGCCGACCTACTCCTTTTCTGGCCCCGCCTTATGAGCACACTGAAGAGGGCAAAAAAACGTCTTGATCGTTTTGAACCGGAATTTTACAGACAAAGGGCAAGCTGGAGAACCCGGTCAGACGTTCGAGGCACCGCAAAGTCACATTTGGACACCCTGCAGGATCTTTTCAGGTTTGTGGACAACCACTGGGGACCGCCGGTATCTGCCGACCTCAAGGTCATGGTATCCACCGGACTTTTAGAGGTTCTGGCAGGTCGTTGGATTTCGAAAGATGTCAACGCCCTTATGGCAAAGATGATGCAGGGGATTGAGGTGAAGAGCACGGAACCTTCAAAGCTCATCTGGTCCATGTCACGGATGATCAAAAAGGATGAAGGGCTCCTGCGGTTGCTTAAGGACGGAAATTATGATGCCATCGAACAAGCTCTTCATGAAGAACAACGCTCCCTGTTATTCTCTTTCATGGAGGACTTTGGAGGTCGCTGTTACCATGACTGCATGATTATCTTTCCCACGTTCGAGGAACGGCATGACCTTTTCTGGGATCTGGTAAAGAGCTATGCAACGGCTCCAGAGAACTCCTCGAAAGAATGGAACAGAGATGCTGCCGATGAAAGAGAACAATATGTGAAAGACTGCCTGAAGTCTCTCTCCTTCTGGAAAAGGTTCGTGTTCAAGCAGGTACTTCTCTCTGCTCAAAAAGCCACTGGCCTGAGGGAACGCGGCAGGCTCCTGCAAAGCCTCCTTTTTGGTGAGTTCAGACGAGTTGCACTGGGGCTCGGAAAGCATCTGGCCCAAAAAGATCATCTGCAGCATGCCGAGGACATCTTCTACCTGCAACTGGCGGAGATAAGAGACCTTGTCGAGGGTAAATTTCAGTTTCCCGAAACTGTTTCAGAAATCGTGCGCCTCCGAAAAAAGGCATATGCAGAGGCAGAAGATGCAGAACCCCCGGAATTTTTCCTTACAGAAAGAGGAGCATATTACAAAACTGACCATGTCTTTGAACAAGGACCGGCGACCTGTTCGTTGAGGGGCATCGGAGTTTCAGGAGGGAAAATAGTAGGTAAGGTGAAGGTCATACTGGACCCTGCAAGCGGCCATGCCCTGCAACATGGGGATATCCTCGTCACCAGGACAACAGACCCCGGCTGGACGCCCCTGTTTTTCATTGCCGGAGGACTGATTCTTGAGAAGGGAGGTATGCTGTCTCATGGGGCAATCGTCGCACGGGAGTTCGGAATACCCGCTATTGTCGACATGCAGAGAGCGACTGAGATCCTGAAGGACGGAGAGATGATCGAAATAGACGGTACCGCAGGAACCGTTACCCTCCTGCATGAGCAGAAGGAGAGCAACGTTCATGTTTAAGGACCTCAGGTGCTTTGTCAGAGAAAGATTTTCTTTAAAGATCACAGTACCGTTAACCATAATTCTTTTTGGGGCTCCGGCGAGTCTTGTTCAGCTCCGGACGATTGAGGTTGTTACGGGCGGATTGAGCACTTTTCTGGCACTGCTTATCCTGCGTATCGCAGATGACATCTCTGACATATCAACAGACGCCGTGACCAGTTCCGAACGAGGTTTGGTTTGCGGGCGGATACGTATCAACAAGTTAAAGTATGCCGCTTTTTTTTGCGGCGTTTTGATTCTTGTATGCAATTATTCATGGCCGACGCTATTCACTGTTACTGCTGTCACAGTTTTTTACTTCATTTTTTATTTCGTAAAAAAGAACATTCCCTATATGCTCCACCCCTTCTTCGTTAACGTCATCTTTCCGATCATCCCGATCTATGCAGGAGTGCTCAGTGGTCACCGGATCGCCCCATCTCTGGTCCTGTTCGCCCTGTTTATCTGGACCGCAGTCATTGCCCATGATTTTGCCCATAGCGTACACGGGCCGGAAGAAGGTAGAACCGGAATCCAGAGTTTTTCCAAAAGCATGGGATCAAAAGCATCCGCGATGCTGTCCTCCGGACTCTTCCTCTGTTCCGCTGTTCTCGGGTTCCTGTTCTGGTATAGGAGCAACGTGAATCTGCTTTTCCCCATCGCCCTTACATGTACTTCTGCCCAGATTGCCTATCAATGCAGAGATCTTTTGAGAAATCCTGTCAGGTCGACCGCAAAGAAATTTTATATATCCGGTTTTCTCTTCTTCCTCGTTCCGTCTGCCGTCATTTTTTTTGACGGGATGCTCAAAACCATAGGAATCAGGTGAGGAAGATATGAAAATAGTAGGTGTCTACAATCCGCCGCTTTATGTAACCCTCGGAGGACTCTTTTTTGCTCTGTCGGCCTGCATATTCTCTTTTAACCACAGATTCGAACTCGCTGTAATATGCTTCATACTCTCCGGAATCTGTGATCTTTTTGACGGTGTGATAGCAAGAAAAACCAGGCGAACGGAAGAGGAAAAAGCCTTTGGCCTGTATATTGACTCGACAGTGGATATGGCGAGTTTCGGCCTTACACCGGTTATTATACTGCTCCATTCGGGTTTCAACGGGGCTGTCGACTATTTCTTCTTTTTCTTTTACTGTTCCTGTGCATCTATTCGACTGGCCTGGTTTAATCTGCTGCAGCACAAGAATGAAGAGACCCCTGATTATTATACCGGTCTTCCCGTTACCTTCTCAGCTCTCGTCTTACCTCTTGTCTTTACCGTTGGTCTTCTTCTGGAAGGTGGCGCATTCAAACTGCTGGTGCGCCTATCCATAGTTGTTCTCGGGTTTCTTTTTATTCTCAAAATTCCCATAAAGAAACCAGGGGGAATCTTCTACATTATTTTTCCGCTGGTGGCCGCTGTCCTTATCTTTTTCTGGCTTCTCAGAGCCTTGCATTAGACCGGAGGCATCAAGTGGGATGAGCTTTTTTTCTCTAAAAAAACAAGCACCTGTTCAGATCTACAACCGCGAAACAAATGCAGTGGAGAAAGAGAATGTCTTTGAAGAAAAATTCATGGACATCTTTTACGGAACATCCATTGGAAGATGTATCACCAGGGCGTGTCTCAGCAGAAAGTTCTTTTCAAAGATCTACGGCCGGAGGCAAAAACAACCGGCCAGCACGCGTCATATCCGGCCCTTTATAGAAAAATACGATATCAACATTGACGAGCTGGAAAAGCCTGTATCCAAATTCCAAAATTTCAACGAATTCTTCACAAGAAAGCTCAGGTCCTCGGCCAGGCCGATAGCAAAGGATCCGGAAACCTTGATCGCCCCTGCAGACGGCAGGCTTCTTGTGTATACTTTAAAAGATGACCTGATCTTGCCCGTCAAAGGGCGTACATTTACACTTGGAGAACTCCTTGGCGATGATGAAGCCGCAAATGTCTGGCAAGGTGGCTGCTGTGTCAAGCTGAGATTGGCACCATCAGACTATCACCGGTTCTGTTACATTGACAGCGGATTTCATGGCCCTGTAATCCATGTTGATGGAAAATTTCATTCCGTCAGCCCCCTGGCCCTACGGCATAATTTGAAAATCCTCCATGGTAATGATAGAGAATATGTACTCTTTGAGACCGACAACTTCGGCAAAGTTGCCCATATTGATATCGGGGCCATGGTGGTTGGCAAAATACACCAGCACTTCAGGCAGGGAACCAGCTTTTTGAAAGGAGAGGAGAAAGGATACTTCGAATTTGGCGGATCTACTATTATCCTTCTCTTTGAGCCCGGGAAAGTGCTTCTGGATCAGGATATCCTGGACTATTCCCGGAAGAACATCGAGACGCTGGTACAATACGGGTCTGCAATAGGAAAAAAGGTGCATCGCTTATGAGTTCCATCGGCCGATTGGCCTATACCTTGCTTCCCGTGGTGCTTGCGGGTGTGAGTAATATGATCCTTGTCAGGCTGCCCGTCTTCGACTTCCTCAAGAGACCTATGGACGGAGGAGCTGTTTGTTCTGACGGCAAAAGGATTCTTGGCGCCAACAAGACCTGGAAGGGCTTCTTAGGTATGATCTTCCTTACGGCATTCTGGATGTGGATTTTCGGTCTCCTTGCAAGCGCATTTCCCCTGGCCGAAAATCTTTCTCTCATGAATTACAATGCATTTTCGTCTGCTGAGGAGTGGCTTTTCGGAGCTCTCTGGGGACTGGGTTATGTTCTCTTTGAATTACCTAACAGTTATGTCAAAAGGAGAATGGACATTCCGCCGGGCGAAAACAGACAAGACCTGGTTGGGAATATGTTCAAATTTATTGACCAGGCCGACTCGGTTTTGGGTTGTATGCTCTTTATGCTCTTCTTCTATGTCCCGAGTCCGGCGGATGCAATTGCAATTTTTGTGATCGGAGTTGTGATTCACTACATGGTCAACATCTTGCTGTTCCTTGCGGGACTAAAAAAACAGGCTGGATAAGTTGACGATTGCAAAGCCGGGGCTTTCTGCAGTATAGGTAGCCTGTTCGTATGAAATTGTGCATTCATTTTTTTCAAACAGGTAAACACTCTGCAGGGGGCCGCTATGGTTATTCTCCACACACGGCATATATGGCAAATGAAACCCATCGACAAATCCATACATATAACGTGTTTTCTCCTGTTTTTTCTGCTTATCCCCTGCACATCCCCCTTGGTTTGTTCCGCCGGGGCGGGCATCATTGACACCTCAAAGGACAGCTTTGCCGTTATCGGCGGTTATGGCCAGAGTTTCCCGGGCTGGGGCCAGACCACCCAACGGGTCGAGACCCTGGATCTTGTCTTTCGGCACAACCATCATATTTTTGAGGACCTCGGTTCCGGCTGGTACCAGGGTTTTCACTCCATCCTGATGGAACTGCCCCTCCATTTTGTCGTCAGCCCCGATGAATCCCTGATGGTCGGCCTGAATTTCCTGGCGGCCTATACCTTCACCGCTGATCCGGACTGGCAGCCCTACATCTTCGGCGGCGGCGGCCCGGTTTACAGTTTCGCCGATATTCCGGGAATGGGAGCGGAATGGAACGGAAATTATCAATTCGGCATCGGCCTTGAACATCCCCTGAACAAAGAGCGGAACCTGCTCTTTGAAGTACGCTACCACCATATTTCCAATGGCGGCACCAAGGAACCCAATGACCCGCTCAACTCCTGCAAATTCCTGATCGGTATTACCTTTTAAGTATTCTGTACACCTCTTCAAACAATTCCAGATGGAACAACAGTCACCACCGACCGACAACGGAATAACTGAAGGCGTACAAACCATCAGTTATTCCGTAAACGATGAGGGAAACTATGAACCGCTGTCAGGCCCGGGCTGGCAGCCGCTCAATATCGTCAACCGTCAGGCCTGGCGGGAGATCGAAAAACACATCGAGGCATCAAGGGACAAAGTGGTCTCCGGCCGGGTCAGCTGTCTCCACTATTACATGACCGCCCACCAGATGGACATCGGCCTGCTGGCCGGATATACCAATCAGTCACGGTTGCGGGTCCGCCTGCACCTTATCCCCTTTTTCTATAAACGACTGGGCCCGGAAACCCTGAAAAAATATGGCGAGCTGTTTGCGGTCTCAACAGATGATCTCAAAAACGGCAAGCTCAAGAGTCCGGTGTACAATACCGGTCAAGAGGACGGGCAACACCGTGATTGATTTTGCGCACCGACAGTCCGCCCATTGCGAGAGCGGGGTTGCAGCCAACCTCCTGACCTGGAAGGGCCTGGAAATCACGGAGGCCATGGC